>NZ_VRVE01000031.1:0-42379 GCF_008040035.1 Methylobacterium sp. WL9 | reverse complement strand
GCCTCGGGGCCGCCGCCGCCCTGATCGCCCTCGTCCTTCTGGCCAAGCCGCCCTACGCACCGTTGGCAGCGATGCTGCTCGTGCCGCTGCCTGCCGGCCGCGACATCGGCCGCTTCCTGCTTCGCCGGACGGCGTTGGCCGCGCTCGTCGTGCTGCCGGGCGTCTTTTGGTTCGGCTATGCGAATTCCGTCGTGGCGACGCCGGTGCCGCGCTACGCCTACGAGGCCGGCCCGCTCTGGAACGGAGCGCGTCCCGCCACCTTCGACGGTACCGACACGCGGGCGCAGGCCCAGGTGCTGCTATCCCAGCCGATCCGCCTGCTGACCGTGCCGGCAAAGTTTCTGTTCACGGTCAAGCATATGGCGACCCTCGCCATGGGCGCCATCGGCTTCTTCGGCTGGCTCGATAAACCGCTGCCGGTTGCGCTCTATTGGCTCTGGGCAGCCGGGTTCGTCGTCCCGTTCGTGGCGCTCGCCGGTCAGGGAGAGGCCATCCGCCGCGCCGATCTCGCGCTCCTTGCCGGATCCGCGCTGCTCTGCGTCTGGCTCGTGATCCTGTCGCAGTACCTGTCCTGGACGAATGTCGGCGAACTGGCGGTCTATGGACCGCAGGGGCGCTACCTCCTGCCGATCCTGCCGATGCTGGCCCTCGCCGTGCCCCGTCTGCGCGAAGCCTCCCTCGCCGGATGGCGGCGCATCGCCGTCGCGGCACCGATCCTTGTGGCTGCCGTCAGCCTCGCCGCCGTACCGATCACCACCGCCCGGATGTACTGACAAACGAAAAACGCCCGGCCGCTGGGGCCGGGCGCTTCTGGTCTTCTTGGGTTGCGAAACGATCAGGCCGTGAGCACGGAGCTCGGCTCGACCTTCACACCCGGGCCCATCGTCGAGGTGACGGCGATGCGCTGGATGTAGGTGCCCTTGGAACCCGTCGGCTTCGCCTTGGAGACGGCGTCGGCGAAGGCCTTGATGTTCTCGACGAGCTTCTGCTCATCGAAGGAAACCTTGCCGATGCCGGCATGCACGATGCCGGCCTTCTCGACGCGGAACTCCACGGCGCCGCCCTTGGCGGCGGCGACGGCGGCCTTCACGTCCATGGTCACCGTTCCGACCTTCGGGTTCGGCATCAGGCCGCGCGGGCCGAGCACCTTGCCGAGACGCCCGACGAGGGGCATCAGGTCGGGAGTCGCGATGCAGCGATCGAACTCGATCTTGCCGCCCTGAACGATCTCGAGAAGATCCTCCGCACCGACGATGTCGGCACCGGCCTCACGGGCGTCGTCGGCCTTGGCGCCGCGGGCGAAGACCGCGACCCGCACGGTGCGGCCGGAGCCGTTCGGCAGGTTGCAGACGCCGCGGACCATCTGGTCGGCGTGGCGGGGATCGACGCCCAGATTCATCGAGACCTCGACGGTCTCGTCGAACTTGGCGGTCGCCTTCGACTTCACGAGCTTGATCGCTTCGTCGATGGTGTAGAGCTTGGTCGGCTCGATGCCCTCGCGGGCGGCGCGGATGCGCTTACCTTCAGCCATTCTGACCTCCTCAAGCCGTGACTTCGAGACCCATGGCCCGGGCGGAGCCGCGGATCATGGCAACGGCGGACTCGATGGAGTCGCAGTTGAGGTCGACCAACTTCTTCTCGGCGATCTCGCGAAGCTGAGCCTCGGAGATCGTGCCGACCGTCGGACCCTTGCCCGGGGTCTTCGAACCGGAAGCCGGCTTCTTGCCGATCTTCAGGCCGACGGCCTTTTTCAGAAAGAAGGTGACCGGCGGCTGCTTCATCTCGAAGGTGAACGAACGGTCCTGATACGCGGTGATGATCACCGGGATCGGGGTACCCTTGTCCATCTGCGCGGTCTTCGCGTTGAAGGCCTTGCAGAATTCCATGATGTTGAGACCGCGCTGACCGAGCGCGGGACCGATCGGCGGCGACGGATTGGCGGCGCCGGCCGGGACCTGAAGCTTCACGTAACCCGTGATCTTCTTCGCCATGGGGACTGCTCCCAATGTATGCCCGCCGCCGGGCTGCCTAAGCCTTCGACGGAGCGGGCGGTTGCAGGTCGCGGTGCGATCCGAAATTCCCGGAGGCGAAGCCGGGCGGATCTCCCGCGTGTGATGGGCGAGCGGGCTAGCCGATCGACCCTACGATCAGGCCTTAACGACCTGTCCGTATTCGAGCTCGACCAAGGTAGCGCGTCCGAAGATCGACACTGCCACCTTGAGGCGAGAGCGGCCATCGTCGATCTCCTCGACGACACCGTTGAAGCTGGCGAAGGGGCCTTCCGACACCTGAACGGTCTCGCCGATCTCGAAGGATACCGAATGCTTCGGGCGATCAACGCCCTCCTGCACCTGACCCTTGATCCGCTCGGCTTCCGCGTCGGGAATCGGCACGGGCTTCGACTTGTCGGCGCCGAGGAAGCCTGTGACCTTCGGGGTGTTCTTGATAAGGTGGTAGACCTCGTCGGTGAGTTCGCACTTCACGAGGACGTAGCCGGGGAAGAACTTGCGCTCGGCCTCGACCTTCCGGCCGCGGCGCACCTCTGTGACCTTCTCGGTCGGCACCATGACCTCGTCGAAGAGCTCCGTGAGTCCGCGCTGCGCCGCCTGATCCTTGATGGACTGGGCGACCTTGTTCTCGAAGTTCGAGTAGGCGTGGACGATGTACCAGCGCTTCGACACGGGTCGGTTCAACTCCCAAAGCAATCGTCGGCGCGAGAGATCGCACCGGAAAATGACTAGCCGGCGATCCCGAGGAGGAGCCCGACGGCCCAGCGCAGGAACTGATCCACGACCGTGAAGAAGATGCTCGCGACGACGACCATGACGAAGACCATGATCGTGGTCACCGTGGTCTCCTTGCGGCTCGGCCACGTGACCTTGCGGCCCTCGTCGCGAACCTGACCCAGGAACTCCAACGGTCCGACACGCTTGGCCGGCGGGCGAGGCGCAGGCGCGGAGCGCGCCGTCGTCGGGGCTGCCGGCCCGCGGGCGGCAGCCCGGGCGGGATCCGCTTTCTTCGTCGCTTCGTTCGATGCCATGATCTTACGTGTACCGGAAATTCCGAGAGCCGGCGGGGCGAAGGACCAAGGCAAACGCCTCGACCACGCCCGAACCGCGATAGCGCAATCGACGATCTCGGAGTGCGCACGCTCTAGCGCAAGTACTCCGGCTTGTCGACTATCCACGAAAAGGCTGAGTTGTGCCGGACTGGCAGGAGTGGAGGGACTCGAACCCGCAACCTCCGGTTTTGGAGACCGGCGCTCTGACCAGTTGAGCTACACTCCTACGGCGCCGCGGCGCGGCGACGTCAATGCCGCAACGTTCGGCGGGATGCAAGAGGCTCGGCGACGTCCCCTGTCGTTCATCGACCGTGATCGGCCCGCTCGGCCACCGTGAGGGGTCTGACCGCGCCTCTTTCGAAGCGGAACAGCTCGTCGGTACGGGCGTAGGCGCCGGTCCGCATCTGCTTGCGCACTTCCTCGGCCAGGTCCTGGCGTGCCTTGCTGTCGGCGGGCCATGCCATCAGCAAGTCGCGAGTCGGAATGGCCAGTGTCAAGCTGTCGGTCTTGAGGGCCTCGGCGATCTGGGTGAGGTAATACGGCAACATGAGGCGCGCGGCATCGTAGTTGTCGCCGGTCGCGACCAGGGCCAAGACCGGAACGTCGTCGGCGAGGGCGAGCCGAAAGTTGGCTTTTTTCGAAGCGGCCGCGAGATTGACCAGGGCGGGCGCTTCGAGGCTCGCGGCGTCGATGTTCCAGCGCGCCAGCATCGGTCGGGTCACGTATTGATAGCGGTTCGGTTCGTCGAGGACGTAGGTGACGATCAGCGTCTCCGAGAAGGCGCGGTGAACGAGTTCGGGCGTCTGCCGGAGCACTTCGCGCGGCACGAGCTGGACGCGCAGGCGTGATTTGACTGTCTCGAAGGTCTGGGGATCGCCCGAGGGTGTGCCGGGCGCGGGCCGCATGAGTTCGGTCAAATACGATTCGATCGCTTGCCGACGGTCCGTCCCCGACAGCGTCGCGACACGGGGATAGAGGTTGGTCAACGCGATCGTGAAACGGCCGACGCGGATCTGACCCGGGTCGGGATCGGGAAGAATCGTCGCGGTCGGCTCGACCGCACGCACAATCTCTGCGACCTCGCTCCGGAAACGACCGTCGCTGAGCGCATCCGCGTAGGCGACGCCCGAGTGGACCAGGCTGCCCGTCCCCGCGAATAACAAGCTTCCGGCCAGGAATCGGCGCCAGGATGGCGACGGGTATACAGACATGGATGGCTCCGCCGGAATCGGGCGGGGCCAGAAAATGACTCCGCCGGCCACCCGTCAAGACGAGGACCGGCGAAGACTGTAGATCGGCGGCATTATTTGATCGGCCGTACGGCCGGCAACAGCCCCGCGTCCTATTCCTGGATCGAAGCGACGACGCCGGCGCCGACGGTGCGGCCGCCTTCGCGGATGGCGAAGCGCAGCTTCTCTTCCATGGCGATCGGCACGATCAGGGCGACGTCCATGGTCACGCTGTCGCCCGGCATCACCATCTCGGTGCCCTCGGGAAGGGTGCAGATCCCGGTCACGTCCGTGGTGCGGAAGTAGAACTGCGGGCGGTAGTTGGTGAAGAACGGCGTGTGGCGGCCGCCCTCCTCCTTGGTCAGGATGTAGGCCTCGGCCTTGAACTTGGTGTGCGGCTTCACCGAACCCGGCTTGCACACGACCTGGCCGCGCTCGACGTCCTCGCGCTTGGTGCCGCGCAGCAGCACGCCGACGTTGTCGCCGGCCTGGCCCTGGTCGAGCAGCTTGCGGAACATCTCGACGCCCGTGACCGTCGTGGTCTGGGTGTCGCGGATGCCGACGATCTCCACCGTCTCGCCGACCTTGACGATGCCGCGCTCGACGCGACCCGTCACCACCGTGCCGCGGCCCGAGATCGAGAACACGTCCTCGATCGGCATCAGGAACGGCTTGTCCACCGGACGCTCCGGCTGCGGGATGTACTCGTCCACCGTCTTCATCAGCGCGATCACCGCGTCATGGCCGACGGCCTTGTCGCCGTTGTCCAGCGCCACCTTGGCCGAGCCCTTGGTGATCGGGATGTCGTCGCCCGGGAACTCGTACTTCGAGAGGAGCTCGCGCACCTCCATCTCGACGAGCTCGAGCAGCTCCTCGTCGTCGACCAGGTCGACCTTGTTCAGGAACACCACCAGCGCCGGCACGCCGACCTGACGGGCGAGCAGGATGTGCTCGCGGGTCTGCGGCATCGGGCCGTCGGCGGCCGAGACCACCAGGATCGCGCCGTCCATCTGCGCGGCGCCCGTGATCATGTTCTTCACGTAGTCGGCGTGGCCGGGGCAGTCGACGTGGGCGTAGTGCCGGTTGGCCGTCTCGTACTCGACGTGGGCCGTCGAGATCGTGATGCCGCGGGCCTTCTCCTCGGGAGCCTTGTCGATCTGGTCGTAGGCCGTGAACGTCGCGCCGCCCGACTCCGCCAGAACCTTCGTGATCGCCGCCGTCAGAGACGTCTTGCCGTGGTCCACGTGGCCGATCGTGCCGATGTTGCAATGCGGCTTGTTGCGGTTGAACTTTTCCTTGCCCATCAGAGCCTCCTAAAAGTCGAATGCGTTTTTGCGGAAGAAGAAGTGTTTTAGGCGTGAGCCTTAGGCGTACTTGGCGATGACCTTGTCGGCCTCGCCGCGCGGCACCTCTTCGTAGTGATCGAACTGCATCGTGAAGTTGGCGCGGCCCTGTGAGAAGGAGCGCAGCTGGTTCACGTAGCCGAACATGTTGGCGAGCGGCACCATCGCGTTGATGACGTTGGCGTTGCCGCGCATGTCCTGGCCCTGGATCTGACCCCGGCGAGAGTTGAGATCGCCGATGACCGAGCCGGTGTATTCCTCAGGCGAGACGACCTCGACCTTCATGACCGGCTCGAGCAGAACCGAGCCGCCCTTCTGAAGGGCTTCACGCAAAGCGGCGCGGGACGCGATTTCGAAGGCGAGAGCAGACGAGTCGACGTCGTGATAGGCGCCGTCGATCAGCTCGACCTTGATGTCGACCACCGGGAAGCCGGCGAGGACGCCAGCGCCGAGGACCGAGTTCAGACCTTTCTCGACGCCTGGGATGTACTCCTTCGGCACCGAACCACCGACCACCTTCGACTCGAACGAGAAGCCTGCGCCCGGCTCGTTCGGCTCGACGATGAACTTCACCCGTGCGAACTGGCCGGTACCACCGGTCTGCTTCTTGTGGGTGTAGTCGATCTCCTGACGCTTGGTCAGCTTCTCGCGGTAGGCGACCTGCGGCTGGCCGATATTGGCGTCGACCTTGTAGGTCCGCCGCAGGATGTCGACCTTGATGTCGAGGTGGAGCTCGCCCATCCCCCGAAGGATGGTCTGGCCGGATTCCTGATCGGTCGAGACGCGGAAGGACGGATCCTCGGCCGCGAGCTTGGCGAGGGCGATGCCGAGCTTCTCCTGGTCGGCCTTCGACTTCGGCTCGACGGCGATCTCGATGACGGGCTCGGGGAACTCCATCTTCTCGAGGATCACGGCCTTGATCGGATCCGACAGGGTGTCGCCGGTGCGGGTGTCCTTGAGGCCTGCGAGGGCGACGATGTCGCCGGCGAAGGCTTCCTTGACGTCCTCACGGTTGTTGGCGTGCATCAGGAGCATGCGGCCGACACGCTCCTTCTTGTCGCGGGACGAGTTGAGTACGTTGGCGCCCGACTCGACCTTGCCCGAATACACGCGGCAGAACGTGATCGTGCCGACGTGGGGATCGTCCATGATCTTGAAGGCGAGCATGGAAAAGGGATCGCTATCCGTCGGATGACGGAAAGTGTCTTCCTCGGTCTTGAAGTCGATGCCCTTGATCTCGCCGCGATCCGCCGGGGACGGCAGGTAATCGACGACGGCGTCCAGGAGCGGCTGAACGCCCTTGTTCTTGAAGGCCGAACCGCAGAGCACGGGATGGAAGGCGCGCAGCTGCACGGCACGGCGCACGAGCATCCGCAGGGTCTCCTCGGACGGCTCCACGCCGTCGAGGTAGGCGGTCATGGCTTCGTCGTCGAGCTCGACGCAGGCCTCGATCATCTTGGTGCGGTACTCGACCGCCTGATCCTGAAGATCGGCCGGAATGGCCTCCTCTTCGTAGTTCGCGCCGAGCGCCTCGCCCGACCAGACGATCGCCTTCATCTTGATCAGGTCGACCACGCCCCGGAAGGTGCTCTCGGCACCGATCGGCAGCTGCAGGCAGACGGGCTTGCCGGCGACGCGGGTGATGATGTCGGCGACGCACTTGAAGAAGTCCGCACCGATCTTGTCCATCTTGTTGACGAACACGACACGGGGAACGTCGTACTTGTCGGCCTGGCGCCAGACGGTCTCGGTCTGGGGCTCGACGCCCTGGTTGCCGTCGAGCACGCAGACGGCGCCGTCGAGCACGCGCAGCGAGCGCTCGACTTCGATGGTGAAGTCGACGTGGCCGGGGGTGTCGATGATGTTCAGGCGCTTCTCGCGCCAGAAGCACGTCGTCGCGGCAGACGTGATCGTGATGCCGCGCTCCTGCTCCTGCTCCATCCAGTCCATCGTGGCGGCGCCCTCATGGACCTCGCCGATCTTGTGGGACTTGCCGGTGTAGTAGAGGATCCGCTCAGTGGTCGTCGTCTTGCCGGCATCAATGTGAGCCATGATGCCGAAGTTGCGGTAGTCCTCGATCGCATGCGTGCGGGGCATCGGGGTGCTCCTGAAAGGGCCTGGAACCGCTTACCAGCGGTAGTGCGAGAAGGCGCGGTTGGCTTCAGCCATCCGGTGCGTGTCTTCCCGCTTCTTGACGGCGTTGCCGCGGTTGTTCGCGGCGTCGAGCAGCTCTCCGGAGAGGCGCTCGACCATGGTGCGGTCGTTGCGGCCGCGGGCGGCCTGGATCAGCCAACGGATCGCGAGGGCCTGGCGGCGCTCGGTGCGCACCTCGACGGGGACCTGATAAGTCGCACCGCCGACGCGGCGCGAGCGCACTTCGATCGCCGGGGCGACGTTCTCGAGAGCGGCGCGGAAAACCTCGATCGGGTTGGTGCGGCTGCGGCTCTCGACGATCTCGAAGGCACCATAGACGATACCTTCGGCAACGGACTTCTTGCCCTCGTACATGATCGAATTCATGAACTTGGTCAGGACGATGTCGCCGTACTTGGCGTCGGGGATGATTTCGCGCTTCTCGGCAGAGTGACGACGAGACATGGGGTCCAGCCTTGCGTTCGAAAAATCGTCTTAAGCACCCCGCGCAGGCCGCCTGAGCTGTGAAGCCGGCGGCATCCTTACGGAGCCGTGGAAATAACAGGCCCGAAGAAATTACTTCGGACGCGGTTCTTACTTCGGGCGCTTGGCGCCGTACTTCGAGCGGCGCTGCTTGCGGCCCTTGACGCCCTGGGTATCCAGCACGCCGCGCAGGATGTGATAGCGGACGCCCGGAAGATCCTTCACGCGGCCGCCGCGGATCATCACCACGGAGTGCTCCTGAAGGTTGTGACCTTCGCCGGGGATATAGCCGATCACCTCAAAACCGTTGGTGAGGCGAACCTTGGCAACCTTACGAAGCGCCGAGTTCGGCTTCTTCGGGGTCGTCGTATAGACGCGGGTGCAAACGCCACGCTTCTGCGGGCACGAATCGAGCGCAGGCACCTTGTTACGGGCCTTCTGCGCCTTCCGCGGCTGGGCGATCAGCTGGTTGATCGTCGGCATTCTCTGCCCTCTTCCCTCGGGTCGCGCTGGGCGCCCCTGATCTTCGAACTCTCGGCTCCGGCGGAGCCGACGGCAAAACGAATAACGCCATAGGCCCCATGAGGCCTTTGGCGCAGTTGAGGCAGAGGATCACGCCGTAGAGGGCGCGTTCTTACCCACGGATCTGACGATTGTCAGGCTATATGACCCTCGGCACCGGCCCGGCGACGACCTGGGAAGCTCAGAGCTTCACGTCGTCGGAGACACTTGGCCAACCGAAGTGGGGCGCTTCTACTCGGGGATTTCCGGAACGTCAACGGCTCGGCAACACATTCTTCGTACCGCCGCCGGGACTCGGTCGCTGGCGTGCGGCGGGCGCATGCGGCCGGCGTTCCGCCAACGAAAAAGGGCGGCCCGAAGGCCGCCCTCGTTTTCGTCCGTTCGACCGAATCCTATTCGGCGGCGGCCGGCGGCAACTCGGTCACCGGGGCCGGCGCGCGCGCCGCGTGCTCTTCGGCGCGCTGCTTCAGGATCAGGCTGTCGCGGCGACGCGCGATCGTGCGGATATCCGCGACGAGCGAACCGGTACCCGCCGGGATGAGCGAGCCCACGATCACGTTCTCCTTCAGGCCTTCGAGCGTGTCGACCTTGCCGTTGACCGCCGCCTCGGTGAGGACGCGGGTGGTCTCCTGGAACGAGGCCGCCGAGATGAACGACTTCGTCTGCAGCGAGGCCTTGGTGATGCCGAGCAGCACCGGCACGCCCTGGATCGGCTTCTTGCCCTCGGCAAGCAGCTTCTCGTTGAAGTCGGCGAGTTCGGTCCGGTCGATCTGGTCGCCCGGGATGATATCCGAGTCGCCGCTATCGGTGATCTCCACCTTCTGCAGCATCTGACGGACGATCACCTCGATGTGCTTGTCGTTGATGAGCACGCCCTGGAGCCGGTAGACCTCCTGGATCTCGTTGACGAGGTAAGCGGCAAGCTCCTCCACGCCCTTGATCGCCAGGATGTCGTGTGGCGCGGGGTTGCCGTCGACGATGTAGTCGCCGAGTTCGACCACGTCGCCGTCCTGCAAGTGGATGTGCTTGCCCTTCGGGATCAGGTACTCGACGTTCTCGCTGCCGTCATGCGGCGTCAACGAGAGGCGGCGCTTGTTCTTGTAGTCGCGCCCGAAGGCGATCGTGCCGGACTTCTCGGCGATGATCGCCGCATCCTTCGGACGACGCGCCTCGAACAGCTCCGCCACCCGCGGCAGACCGCCGGTGATGTCGCGGGTCTTGGCCGACTCGCTCGAGACACGCGCGAGGATGTCGCCCGCCTTGATCTTCGCACCCGGATCGACGCCGATGATGGCTTCGACCGGCAGGAGGTAGCGAGCCTCCGAGCCGCGCGGCAGCTTCAGGGGCTTGCCCTCGGAATCGACGACGACCATGGCCGGCTTCAGGTCGGAGGTCCGCGACGAACCGCGCCAGTCGATGACGACGCGCTTCGAGATGCCGGTCGACTCGTCGGTGGTCTCGGTGATCGACTGACCGTCGTAGAGGTCCTCGTAGGCCACGATGCCGTCGATCTCGGACACGATCGGACGGGTATAGGGATCCCATTCGGCGATCCGCTGCCCACGCTTGATCTTGTCGCCCTCGTCGACACGCAGCTTGGCGCCGTATTGCAGGCGGTGCACCGCGCGCTCGCCACCGTCGCTGCCGACGATCACGACGGCCACGTTACGGCCGGTGGCGATGAGGTCGCCGTCCGAGTTCTTGGCGAGCGAGCGGTTGCGGATCGCGATCGTACCCTCGAAGCTCGATTCGACGAAGGACGAGTCCGCGATCTGCGCTGCGCCACCGATGTGGAACGTACGCATCGTGAGCTGGGTACCCGGCTCGCCGATCGACTGCGCCGCGATGACGCCGACGGCCTCGCCCATGTTGACGGGCGTGCCGCGGGCGAGGTCGCGCCCGTAACAGGTGGCGCAGACGCCGCTCTTGGTGGCGCAGACGAGCACCGAGCGGATCTTCACCTCCTGGATGCCGGCGGCCGTGATGGCCGGCAGGTGACGTTCCTCGATGGTCTCGCCCGCCGCCACGATGACGCTGCCGTCGGCAGCCGTCAGCGGATCGGCCGAGGCGCGGCCGAGGATGCGGCTCGACAGCGGCGCGACGACCTGGCCGGCATCGATGATGGCGCGCATCTTGATGCCGTTGGTCGTGCCGCAATCGACCTCGCGGATCACCGCGTCCTGCGCCACGTCGACGAGACGACGGGTCAGGTAGCCGGAGTTGGCGGTCTTCAACGCCGTGTCCGCGAGGCCCTTACGGGCGCCGTGGGTGGAGTTGAAGTACTCGAGAACGTTGAGGCCTTCCTTGAAGTTCGAGATGATCGGGGTCTCGATGATCTCGCCCGAGGGCTTGGCCATGAGTCCGCGCATCGCGGCAAGCTGCTTCATCTGCGCCGGCGAACCACGCGCACCGGAGTGGCTCATCATGTAGATCGAGTTGACCTGCTTGTCGGCGCCGTCCTCGTCCTTCTGCACGGTGGAGATGCGGAGCATCATCTCCGCGGCGAGCTTGTCGGAGCACTTCGCCCAGGCGTCGACGACCTTGTTGTACTTCTCGCCCTGGGTGATCAGGCCGTCGTTGTACTGCTGCTCGTAGTCCTTCACGAGCGAGCGGGTGGTGTCGACGATGGTCCACTTGTTCTCTGGCACCACCATGTCGTCCTTGCCGAACGAGATGCCGGCCTTGAACGCGTGGCTGAAGCCCAGCGCCATGATGCGATCACAGAAGATCACCGATTCCTTCTGACCGCAGTGGCGGTAGACGGTGTCGATCATCCCCGAGATTTCCTTCTTCGTCATCAGCTTGTTGACGACGTCGAAGGGCACCTTGGCGTGCAGCGGCAGCGCGCCCGACAGGATCACCCGGCCAGGCGTGGTGTCGTAGGTCTTGGTCAGCGGCTCGCCGTCCGGGCCGATGCCCTTCCAGCGCCACTTGATCTTGGTATGCAGCTTCACGGTCTTGGCCGCGAGCGCATGCTCGAGCTCGCCCACGTCGCCGAAGACGCCCTGCATCGGGTTGGTCTTGTGGTCGGGTTGGAAGGCGCCGACGAGGCCCTCACCGACGATGGAGAGGTAGTAGAGGCCGAGAACGATGTCCTGCGAGGGCACGATGATCGGCTGGCCGTTGGCCGGGTGCAGGATGTTGTTCGTCGACATCATGAGGACGCGCGCTTCCAACTGCGCCTCAAGCGACAGCGGGACGTGCACGGCCATCTGGTCGCCGTCGAAGTCGGCGTTGAAGGCGGCGCAGACCAGCGGATGCAGCTGGATCGCCTTGCCCTCGATCAGCTTCGGCTCGAAGGCCTGGATGCCGAGGCGGTGGAGCGTCGGCGCCCGGTTCAGCATCACGGGATGCTCGCGGATGACCTCGTCCAGGATGTCCCAGACCTCGGGCTTCTCCTTCTCGACGAGCTTCTTCGCCTGCTTGACGGTGGCCGAGAAACCCTTGGCGTCGAGGCGCGCGTAGATGAAGGGCTTGAACAGCTCCAGCGCCATCTTCTTCGGTAGCCCGCACTGATGCAGCTTCAGCTCCGGGCCGACCACGATGACCGAACGGCCCGAATAGTCGACGCGCTTGCCGAGCAGGTTCTGACGGAAGCGGCCCTGCTTGCCCTTGAGCATGTCGGCGAGCGACTTCAGCGGGCGCTTGTTGGCGCCGGTGATGACGCGGCCGCGGCGGCCGTTGTCGAACAGCGCGTCGACGGCCTCCTGCAGCATCCGCTTCTCGTTGCGGATGATGATGTCGGGCGCGCGCAGCTCGATCAGCCGCTTGAGGCGGTTGTTGCGGTTGATGACGCGGCGATAGAGGTCGTTCAGGTCGGACGTGGCGAAGCGGCCGCCGTCGAGGGGAACCAGCGGGCGCAGGTCCGGCGGGATCACGGGGACGACGGTCAGGATCATCCACTCGGGCTTGTTGCCCGAGAGCTGGAACGCCTCAATGATCTTGAGACGCTTCATCAGCTTCTTGGGCTTCAGCTCCGACGTCGTCGTGGAGATTTCCTCCTTGAGCGACGCGGCGATGCCTTCGAGGTCGAGCTCCATCAGGATTCGGCGGATCGCCTCGGCGCCGATCATCGCCGTGAACGAGTCCTCGCCGTACTCCTCCTGCGCGCGCAGGTACTCCTCCTCCGTCAGGAGCTGACGCTCCTTGAGGGGGGTGAGGCCCGGCTCGATGACGCAGTAGGACTCGAAGTAGAGGATCCGCTCGAGGTCCTTGAGCGGCATGTCGAGTAGCAGGCCGATGCGGCTCGGCAGCGACTTCAGGAACCAGATGTGCGCGACCGGCGCGGCCAGCTCGATATGGCCCATGCGGTCACGACGGACGCGCGCCAGGGTGACTTCGACGCCGCACTTCTCGCAGATGACGCCCTTGTACTTCATGCGCTTGTACTTGCCGCACAAGCACTCGTAGTCCTTGATCGGCCCGAAGATGCGCGCGCAGAACAGGCCGTCGCGCTCGGGCTTGAAGGTCCGATAGTTGATGGTCTCGGGCTTCTTGATCTCGCCGAACGACCACGAGAGGATCTTCTCGGGCGACGAGATCGAGATCTTGATCTGGTCGAAGCTCTGCGGCTGGGACTGCTGGTTGAAAAGGTTCATGACCTCTTGGTTCATGATCCGCTCCTTGTTCGCGTGAGACCCCGCGCCTGGGTGTCACGACTGAAATCGTGTGGCGCCGCGTCCGCCCGGACGCCGCTGGCCCTTGTCCCGGAAGGTGCTTCCCCTCCCCGCTCGAACCGTGCCGGCTCCGAAGGGCCGGCACGGGAGCTGTCGCTTGGTGTTACTCGGCGGCCTCGGCCGGCGGCTCGAGCTGGTCGTTCGCGTTCTTCTTGGTGGAGGTCAGCTCGACGTTGAGGCCGAGCGATCGCATCTCCTTGACGAGAACGTTGAACGACTCGGGGATGCCCGCCTCGAAGGTGTCGTCGCCGCGCACGATGGCCTCGTAGACCTTGGTGCGGCCGGCCACGTCGTCCGACTTCACGGTGAGCATCTCCTGCAGCGTGTAGGCCGCGCCGTAGGCCTCCAGCGCCCAGACCTCCATCTCGCCGAAGCGCTGTCCGCCGAACTGCGCCTTGCCGCCCAGCGGCTGCTGGGTGACGAGCGAGTACGGGCCGATCGACCGCGCGTGGATCTTGTCGTCCACGAGGTGGTGAAGCTTGAGCATGTAGATGTAGCCCATCGTCACCTTGCGATCGAAGGCCTCGCCGGTCCGCCCGTCATAGAGCGTCGACTGGGCCGACCGGTCGAGACCGGCCATTTCCAGCATCTGCTCGATGTCGGCTTCCTTGGCGCCGTTGAACACCGGGGTCGCCATCGGCACGCCGCGGCGGACGTTGTTGGCCGCCTCCGCCATGTCGTCGTCGGAGAGGCCTTCCAGCTCCGAGGGGGAGTAGATCGCCTGCATCTCGGCGCGCAGCGGCGCGATGTCCTGGCTCTTCAGGTAGGCGTCGACGGCCTTGCCGACCTTGCGGCCGAGGCCGGCGGCGGCCCATCCGAGATGGGTCTCCAGGATCTGGCCGACGTTCATCCGCGAGGGCACGCCGAGCGGGTTCAGCACGATGTCGGCATGCGTGCCGTCTTCGAGGAACGGCATGTCCTCGATCGGCACGATGCGGGAGACCACGCCCTTGTTGCCGTGACGGCCGGCCATCTTGTCGCCCGGCTGGATCTTGCGCTTCACCGCGACGAAGACCTTGACCATCTTCATCACGCCGGGGGGCAACTCGTCCCCGCGCTGCAGCTTCTCGACCTTGTCGAGGAAGCGCTGCTCGAGGCGCTTCTTCGACTCGTCGTACTGCTTCTGCATCGCCTCGATTTCCGTCATCATACGGTCTTCGACGACGGCGAACTGCCACCATTGCGAACGGGGATACTCGCTGATCTCCTCGCGGGTCAGCTTGGTGTCCTTCTTGAAGCCCTTCGGGCCGGCGACCGGTGACTGGCCGATCAGCACGCCGGATAGGCGGGCATAGGTGTTGCGGTCGAGGATGGTCTGCTCGTCGTCGCGGTCCTTGGCGAGACGCTCGATCTCCTCGCGCTCGATCGCCTGGGCGCGCTCGTCCTTGTCGACGCCGTGGCGGTTGAACACCCGGACCTCGACGATCGTGCCGGTCACGCCCGGGGGAACCCGGAGCGAGGTGTCGCGCACGTCGGACGCCTTCTCGCCGAAGATGGCGCGGAGAAGCTTCTCCTCCGGCGTCATCGGGCTCTCGCCCTTCGGCGTGATCTTGCCGCAGAGGATGTCGCCGGCGTGCACTTCCGCGCCGATATAGACGATGCCGGCTTCGTCGAGGTTCTTGAGCGCCTCTTCCGAGACGTTCGGGATGTCGCGGGTGATTTCCTCCGGACCGAGCTTGGTGTCTCGGGCCATCACCTCGAATTCCTCGATGTGGATCGAGGTGAACACGTCATCTTTCACGATCCGCTCGGAGAGCAGGATCGAGTCCTCGAAGTTGTAGCCGTTCCACGGCATGAACGCGACGAGCACGTTCCGGCCGAGCGCCAGCTCGCCGAACTCGGTCGAGGGACCGTCGGCGATGATCTCGCCCTTCTTGACCTGCTCGCCGACGCGCACCAGCGGCTTCTGCGTGATGCAGGTCGACTGGTTGGAGCGCTGGAACTTCTGCAGGCGGTAGATGTCGACGCCGGGCTTGGTGGCGTCGGCTTCTTCCGTGGCGCGGATGACGATACGGGTGGCATCCACCTGGTCGATGATGCCCGAGCGGCGGGCCGCGATGGCGGCGCCGGAGTCGCGGGCGACCACGGCTTCCATGCCGGTGCCGACGAACGGCGCGTCCGAGCGGACAAGCGGCACCGCCTGGCGCTGCATGTTCGAGCCCATCAGCGCGCGGTTCGCGTCGTCGTTCTCGAGGAACGGGATCAGCGCGGCCGCGACCGAGACGAGCTGCTTCGGCGACACGTCCATGAGGTCGACGCGGTCGGGGGTGACCACGATGACGTCACCGGCGCGCCGGCAGACCACGAGGTCCTCGGTGAGCTTCTTGTTCTCGTCCATCTGCGCGTTGGCCTGGGCGACGTGATACTTCGCCTCCTCCATCGCGGAGAGATACGAGACGTCGTTCGTCACCACGCCGTCCTTCACCTTGCGGAAGGGCGTCTCGATGAAGCCGTACTTGTTCACGCGCGCGAAGGTCGCGAGCGAGTTGATCAGGCCGATGTTCGGGCCTTCCGGCGTCTCGATCGGGCAGATGCGGCCGTAGTGCGTCGGATGCACGTCGCGGACTTCGAAGCCGGCGCGCTCGCGGGTCAGACCGCCCGGGCCAAGCGCCGAGAGGCGGCGCTTGTGGGTGACCTCCGAGAGCGGGTTGGTCTGGTCCATGAACTGCGAGAGCTGCGACGAGCCGAAGAACTCGCGCACCGCGGCGGCAGCCGGCTTCGCGTTGATCAGGTCCTGCGGCATCACGGTGTCGATGTCGACGGACGACATCCGCTCCTTGATGGCGCGCTCCATGCGGAGCAGGCCGAGCCGGTACTGGTTCTCCATGAGCTCGCCGACCGAGCGCACGCGCCGGTTGCCGAGATGGTCGATGTCGTCGATCTCACCCTTGCCGTCGCGCAGGTCCACCAGCGCCTTGACGACCGCGAGCATGTCCTCCTTGCGGAGCGTGCGCACGGTGTCCTCGGCGTCGAGGTCGAGGCGCATGTTCATCTTCACGCGGCCGACGGCGGACAGGTCGTAGCGCTCGCTGTCGAAGAACAGCGAGTGGAACATGGCCTCGGCGGTGTCGAGCGTCGGCGGCTCGCCGGGACGCATGACGCGGTAGATGTCGAACAGCGCACCCTCGCGAGCCGAGTTCTTGTCCACGGCCAGGGTGTTGCGGATGTAAGGGCCGACGTTGACGTGGTCGATGTCGAGCACCGGAATCTCGGAGATCCCGGCCTCGTCGAGGCCCGCCAAGGTCTTCTCGGAGATCTCGTCGCCGGCCTCGGCGTAGATCTCGCCGGTCTTCAGGTTGACCAGGTCCTCGGCGATGTACTGGCCGACGAGGTCCTCGTTGGTCTGCTTGAGGAACTGGGTGCCCTTCTCGGAGATGAGGCGCGCGTTGCGCACGTTCATCTTCTTGCCGGCTTCGAGCACGACCTCGCCCGACTCGGCGTCGATCAGGTCGACTGAGGCCTTGAAGCCCTTCAGCCGCTCGGGGTCGAACGGGACGCGCCAATCTTCCTTGTCGCGGTCGTAGACGACGCGGTCGTAGAAGGTCGCGAGAATTTCCTCGCCGTCGAGGCCGAGCGCGAACAGCAGCGAGGTCGCCGGGATCTTGCGCTTCCGGTCGATGCGGACGTGCACGATGTCCTTGGCGTCGAACTCGACGTCGAGCCAGGAGCCGCGATACGGGATGATGCGGGCGGCGAACAGGAGCTTGCCCGAGGAGTGGGTCTTGCCCTTGTCGTGGTCGAAGAACACGCCCGGCGAGCGGTGCATCTGGGAGACGATGACGCGCTCGGTGCCGTTGACGATGAAGGTGCCGTTCTCCGTCATCAGGGGCATGTCGCCCATGTAGACGTCCTGCTCCTTGATGTCCTTGACCGACTTGGCGCCGGTGTCCGGATCGACGTCGAACACGATCAGCCGCAGGGTCACCTTGAGCGGGGCCGCGTAGGTGATGCCGCGCTGACGGCACTCGTCGACGTCGTATTTCGGCTGCTCGAACGTGTACTTCACGAATTCGAGGAGTGCCGTGGCCGAGAAGTCGGAAATCGGGAAGACCGACTTGAAGACGCTCTGCAGGCCCTCGTCGCCGCGGCCGCCCTCGGGCTCGTCCACCATCAGGAACTGGTCGTAGGATGCCTTCTGAACCTCGATGAGGTTCGGCATCTCTGCCACTTCCTTGATCTTGCCGAAGAACTTGCGAATGCGCTTCCGACCGACCAGCGTGTTGGCCATGTGATCTCGCTCCACCTACCCGCGTACCGGTGCCCGGGGAAAGTGCCCTTCCCGCTCCGGGCCGTGAGACGCGCCCCGCCGGACCGCCTCACCCAAACTGCAAATTCGGTCTTCTGTCGCCGGTTTGGATCGCCCCCGATCCGCCGGCCGCCGGAAGCGGCGTCAGCCCGCGAGCCGGTGGGGCTCGCGGGCGTTTCGTGCCGGTCTCCCGCGAAGGAGACCGGAAGAGATGGGCCGGATCCGGCCCATCCGGGTCTTACTTGAGTTCGACCTTGGCGCCGGCCTTCTCGAGCTGGGCCTTGATCTTCTCGGCTTCGTCCTTGGACACGCCTTCCTTGACGGCCTTGGGAGCGCCCTCGACGAGGTCCTTGGCTTCCTTGAGGCCGAGGCCGGTGATCGCGCGGACCTCCTTGATGGCCTCGATCTTCTTGTCGCCGGCGGCGGTGAGCATGACCGTGAACTCGGTCTGCTCTTCGACGGCGGCGGCCGGGCCGGCAGCGGGTCCGGCAACGGCGACGGCGGCGGCAGCGGAGACGCCCCACTTCTCTTCGAGCAGCTTGGCGAGGTCAGCGGCCTCGAGGACGGTCAAAGACGACAGGTCGTCGACGAGCTTGGCGAGATCAGCCATTTTCGGTTTCCTTGAGAGATCGGTTCGATCGGTTTGAATGAAAAGGACGAACGGCCCTCAGGCCGCCTCGTCCCGGTTCTCGTCCTTGGTGGCATAGGCCCCGAACACGCGGGCGAGCTTGGCCGCCGGTGCGCTGACGACCTGGGCGATCTTGGTCGCGGGAGCCTGGATGAGGCCCACGATCTTGGCGCGCAGTTCGTCGAGGGACGGGAGCGAGGCGAGCGCCTTCACACCGTCCGGGTTCAAGGCTGTCGTCCCCATGGCGCCGCCGAGGATCACGAGCTTCTCGTTGACCTTGGCGAAATCCACCGCAACCTTGGCGGCCGCGACCGGATCGCTCGAATAGGCGAGCAGGGTCGGGCCCTTCAGGAGGGGCTTGATGGAGGCGACGTCCGTGCCATCGAGAGCAATGCTGGCGAGGCGGTTCTTGGCGACCTTCACGGTGGCGCCGGCCTGCTTCATCTGCGAGCGCAGCTTCTGCATGTCGGCGACCGTGAGGCCTTTGTAGTGGGCCACGACGACGACGGCGTTCTCTGAGAACACGCCGTTGAGCGTCGAGACGAGATCAGCTTTTGCTGTTCTGTCCACCTTGGCTCTCTCCGGTTCTGGCGGAACCTCGATGAGGACCCGCCGGTTGCAACATGCCGCCCGGAAACGGTCTCGGCCTCGTCAGCCGAAAACGTCCGAACGACGCTTCACGGCCCTGTCCCCTGCCGCTACGCCCGAGGGCGGATCGACATGGGCGAGATGGTTCAAACCGATGCCCCTCCCCCACGGAAGCCGCAGGGTCGAGGCGTGTCGAAAAACTCGGTCTTCCCCGTCTGTGCAGGCGCTTTGAGGATTAAGCCGGCAAGCCGGCCCCTGCAGTCTCGGACAGGACATGGCCGGACGAGGCTTCCGAGGCATCTGCCCCGAAGTCCTTCCGGCCATCGCCGCCCGGTTTCCCGGACGACATCTCGAACGGAAATCGGCCGATAGGCCGAACTCCTTCAAAAAGGTGAATTCGTGGAAGGGGGTCTATAGAGCCTAGCAAGCGCCCTGCCAAGTCCCTGAACACGGCAAAACGGTCGCAACCCGGCCATGCGCCCGGCGGCGGTCCCGCGATGCGAAGGCCCCAGTCGGCTCTCGGGCTCCCGAATCACCGGGGTGCGTTCCCTGCCGAAGGCGATGGTGCTGCACCCGGCGCCCTGGCGGCAAGGAAAAACGAATCGCGACGTGGTCCGGATCGGCTGTGGACGCGCAGCTCAGTGGCCGCCCGGACTCTCGGCCTGCCCCTTCGCGAAGGCGGCCTGCTGCTCCGGGGTCGCTTCCTTCTGATGCAGTCGCTTCCAGTCTGCGAAGGGCATCCCGTAGACATGTTCGCGGCTGGCTTCCTTGCCGAGCGCGAGGCCGCGCGCGTCGGCCGCATCCTTGAGCCAGTTCGACAGGCAGTTCCGGCAGAAGCCGGCGAGGTTCATCAGGTCGATGTTCTGTGCGTCCGGCCGGTCGCGCAGATGTGCGACGAGCCGGCGGAAGACTGCCGCCTCGAGTTCGGTCTGGGTCTGGGGATCGATGCCGTCCATCGGTGCCTGCCTCTCTCGTGATCGCCATGCGCCGCCGGCCGACATGCCGGGACCGCCCATCGGGAGGGATGTGGGGACGATGACGGTGGAGATCACGCCGATCCGGCACGTGTCCAGCGCAAGGGGGCATGTCCGGCCGACCTGGGCAATGCGCGGGCGGCGACGCAGGCGAGCGTCGCGAGGCCGATCATGAGGCCGAAGGAGATGCCCGTCGCCGCCATGGCCGGCCGCAGCAGCGCGGTCGCCGGTGCGGCGATCAGCAGCCAGCGCTCATGCGGCTTCAGCGCACCCGTCCGTCGCGCCGCCATGACCAGCAGCAGGGTCGCCGGCACGATCGGAGCCAGGTCGTACAGGGGCACGTAGGGCGAGATCATCGGCGATGCGGCCAGCAGGGCCGCGGCGCGCAGGTTCGGGTCGGCGCAGGTCCGCCAGGTCCGTACGGCGATCCCGATCGCGGCGAGGCTCACGGCGATCTGGATCGTCCAGGCCGCCGCCATCGGGCCACCCGCGAGCCGGACGGCACCGAACGCGCTCGCATTGATCTCGAGGCCGCCGCCGCCTTGCTGCAGAAGGATGCGGTTGGTCTGGGTCAGCGTTTCGAGGAAGCCGTGCCAGGGAGCCCAGCCGAACGCGGCGATCGAGGCGAGGCAGAGTGCGGCGACCGTGAGGACGGATGCCAGCAGCGCCTGCCGGCGACCCGTGACCAGCAGCAGCAGCGGTGCGAGGGCCGCGAGCTGCGGTTTGTAGGCGATCAGCCCGAAGCAGAGGCCGGAGAGCCAGGGCCTCCTGTCGACCAGAAGCGCGCCGAGCGTCAGCAGGCTCGCGGTGACGAGCCCGTTCTGGCCATAGGACAGATTGCAGAACACCAGGGGGTGGGCGAGCCCGATCAGGACGGCGTCGGTGCGCCGCGCCGCGAGCGACAGGGCGAGCGTGAAAAGGCCGACGGAGAAGAGCGTCCAGAGCAGGAACGCGGCCTGGTACGGCAGCAGCGCCATCGCGGCGGCGGGAAGCAGGACGAATGGCGGATAATGCCAGGAGTACCGGCAGTCGGGGCCGAAGACGGCCTTCAAGTTCTCCAGGTGAACCGCCAGATCGTAGGGCTCGCCGCCGCGGCCATCGAGTGCCCTGCGGCCTGCGAGCCAGACCTGCGTGAAATCGAAGCCGAGGATGTCGCCGAGCCAGTTGCGGCCCGGCTCCGGACCCGTGCCGAGGACGACGAAGGCGATCGCCAGGGTCAGCGGCACGATGACGAGGGCCGCGAGCCGGGCGAAGCGCAGCAGGCGCTCGTCGCTGGCGATCAGGCCGGCGAGATCGTCACCGGCCGACTGCAGGAGGTCGTGGATCGTCGATGGCGCGCGCATGCAGACGGTCTCGGCCAGCCCCGATGAACGGCAGGATCACACCCAAAGGCGATGAGCCCGTCGATCGCCGTTCTCCCATCCGATCGCGTCCATCGGTCGGGATCGGCGCATATCAGGTATAGGACGGCTGGGTTCCGAGGCGGTTAATGGACCGTCGCACGGCGTCCGAAGCGGCCGTGCACGATCGATGCGAACGGACTGGGCCTGGGTCGGCCGCCGGCCGCGATCAGGCGAACCCTTCCGCCTGGAACCGGAGAGCTCCGGACATGGCCGGGCGGCAGCCGCAGCCGGCGTCGGCGGGCGCATCCTTCCGGGGCCGCATCGTGCAGGTCATCACGTGGATCAGGATGTCCTGCATCTGTTCGAGGCGATAGGGCTTCTGCACCACCGGAACGGTCCGATAGGCCTGCTCCAGCCCTGCGAAGCCGTAGCCCGTCGCGAACAGGAAGCGCACGCCGCGCTCGAACAGGACGTCGGCGATCGGATAGCTGCGCTGCGCTCCGAGATTCACGTCGAGCACGGCGAGATCGAAACTGCCGTTCCGGGCATGGGCCAGCGCCTTGTCCAGGCGCATCGCCACGGTCACGTCGCAGCCGAGATCGACGAGCATGTCCTCGGCGAGCATCGCCACCAGACTCTCGTCCTCGACCAGCAGCACACGCCGGCCTTCGAGCGCGCTCATGGCGCCCCCTGCAGCGTGGCGGTTTCCTGTCCGTGCCATCCGAGCTCGGTCAGCGGGATCTGCAGCCGGCAGGCCACGCCGGCCGGCTCGTAGACGATCTCCGCCGAGCCGTCGAACTCCATCGGCAGCTGGCGTTCGATCAGCCGCGAGCCGAAGCCCGTGCGGACCGGCGCAACGACGACGGGGCCGCCCCTCTCCTGCCAATGCAGCTCGAGCCGGCCGCTGCCAGCGTCTTCGTGGCGTACCGACCACGCGACGGCCACCCGTCCTTCGGGCACCGACAGCGCGCCGTATTTCGACGCGTTGGTCATCAGTTCGTGCAGCGCCATCGACAGCGTCACGGCGATCTTCGGATGCAGGCGCGAATCCGGGCCGGACAGTTTGAAGCGGTCGGAATCGACCTCGGCCGAGGCGTGCGGGGCGAGCGCGCGTTCGACGACGCTCCACAGGCTCGCGCTTTCCCAGTTGTCGGCGACGAGCACGTTGTGGGCATCCGACAGGGCCAGCATGCGCTCGTCGAACACGCGCCGCACCGCGGCGTCGGTCTTGCCCCGAAAGGTCTGCGCGGCGATCGACTGCACGGTCGCGAGGGTGTTCTTCACGCGGTGGTTCAGCTCGTTGATGAGCAGGCGCTGGCGCTCGGCGGCCGCCTTCTCCTCGCTGATGTCGCGCACCTCGATGATGGTGCCGATGATCTTGGCGGTGTCGTCCCGGATCGGGCTCGCGGTGAAGCCGACGGGGTAGAAGTGACCGCTCTTGTGGACGAACACTTCCTCGCCGCGCTCCTGGTTGTTCTCGGGAAACGCCCGGTCGATCGCGCAGTCCTGCAGCGGAAAGGGCCGGCCGTCGGGATAGGTGTGATGCACGACGTCGTGCAGCGGGCAATCGCGGGCGAGCACTTCGTCCAAGGTGAAGCCCGTGAGCTTTTCGGCGGCGCGGTTCATGTAGACGCAGTGCTGGCGGTCATCCATCAGGAAGATGGAGACGGAGGCGTTGTTGAGAACCGCGTTGAGCCGGCGCTCGGTCTCGAACAACTGCCCGCTGCGGCGCAACGAGGCCAGGGGGGCCGATGCCTCGGCCGTGGACTGTACGGATTGCCGGGAAGACGGCACGTCACGGCCTTTCGGGGATGCGGGGACGGGGCTCATAGACTCAAGCATGCCGGGCTGACAATTCCCGCGTGTGCACGGATTCGATCCGCCGCTTCAGGGGGCGGCAGCCGCATCAACGCGGTGTCCGATCAAAGGCTGCATCAGTTTCGCGAAGCGCTCTGCCCATTCCGCGATGCCGGCCTCGCTGAGCAGCAGATCCTGCCGGATCTCGACGAGCGCGTTGGGCAGCCCGCGGGCGGTGGCATGGCGGTCGACGGTGTCGCCGGGCAGGCCGCCGCCATAGGGATCGTTGTCGCCGACGACGAGTCCGGCCGGGTCGGCCTGCAGGCCCGCGATCAGCGGACGGCTCAGGCGCTCGTCGCCGTCATAGAGGATGCCGACATGCCAGGGGCGCGCCACGCCGCGCCAATACCGGGTGAAGCTGTGCATGGTCAGGATCATCGGGGGCGCCCCGGCGGCCTGAGCCTCGGCCACGGCGGCATCGATCGCCCGGTCGTAGGGCGCGTAGAACCGGCGGATGCGCTCGGCCACGCCGTCGGCGTCGATGCGGGCGTTGCCGGGGACGATGGCCCCGTCCGACAGCCGCATCACCAGCGTCGGATCCTTGCGGCCCCGGTTCGGGTCGATCACCAGTCGCGAGAACCGCGTCAGCACCGCCGGCACCCCGAGCAGGCCGGCGAGCTGCCGCGTCACCGCCGCCGCGCCGAGGTCGTAGGCGATGTGGCGGCCGAACTCGTGTTCCGGCACGCCGAGGCGATCGAGATCGTCCGGCACATGGTTCGAGGCGTGGTCGCACAGGATCAACAGCCCGCGACCCGGATCGCCGGCGATGGTCTCGACCGGGTGCTCGGGATGCTCGGTCGGGTCGGGAGCGGGGGCGCGGCGGGCAGCGGATGAGGGCATGGGTCTTATCTGGGCCGATCGCTTACAAACGACAGTCTTGAAAGCCATGCGGGATCGATGCCGTTCGAATCTCGGCTGCAAATCTTGCCGTCGCGGGCAGGCTCGGGCATGGCGGGAGCCAAGCCGCGCTCGGACAGGGCGCCCGGCAGAAACCGTCTGCCGAGACCAGTGCAAAAAGACCGCTGCGAGGACGCCCGCATGACCGCCCCCTCCCCCGATGTGCCCGCCATCCGCGACCTGCGCCAGCTGCTGACCGACTTTCTCGATGCCGGGATCGCGGCGGCGCATCCGAGCAAGTGCCTGGTCGGCCAGCTGCCGCCGCCGGTTCCGGGCCGGCTGATCATTCTCGGCGCGGGCAAGGCCGGCGGCAGCATGGCAGCGATGGCGAGCCGGTTCTACCGCCAGGAACACGGGGTGCCGGAGGAGCGCATTTTGGGCCTCGCGGTGGCGCGTCACGGCTACGGCGAGGATGCGCCGGGCATCCGCATGGTCGAGGCCGGGCATCCGGTTCCCGACGCCGCCGGCATCGCGGCGACCAAGGATGCGCTGGCCATCGCCGCCCAGGCCGGCCCCGACGACGAGGTGCTGGTACTGCTGTCGGGCGGCGGCTCGGCCAACTGGATCGCGCCGGCCGGCAACCTCACGCTCGAAGAGAAGCAGGGGATCACCAAGGCCCTGCTCCGCTCGGGCGCGCCGATCGACGAGATCAACTGCGTCCGCAAGCATCTTTCGCGGATCAAGGGCGGCCGCCTCGCGGTCGCCGCGAAGAACGCCCGGCGGATCCTGACGCTCGCGATCTCCGACGTGCCGCGGGACGATCCCTCGGTGATCGCCTCCGGGCCGACCGTGCCCGACCCCTCGACACTGGCCGACGCGCTGGCGATCTGCGAGCGCCGCGGCATCACCCTGCCCGAGTCGGCGCGCGCGCTCCTCACCGACCCCGCCAACGAGACCCCGAAGGCCGGCGATCCGGCCTTCGCACGGGCCGAGTACCGCATCGTCGCCCGGCCGATCGACGCGCTGGAGGCCGCCGCCGCCGCCGCCAAGGCCGCCGGCTACGAGCCGGTGATGCTCGGCGCCGATTGCGAGGGCGAGGCGCGCGAGGTCGCGGCCGAGCATGCCAAGCTCGCCCGCGAAATGAAGGCGGCCGGCCGCAAGGTCGCGCTGATCTCCGGCGGCGAACTCACGGTGACGATCCGCGGCGAGGGCGACGGCGGTCCGAACCAGGAATACGCGCTTGCCCTCGCGCTCGCCCTCGACGGCGAAGAGGGCATCGCCGGCATCGCCGCCGACACCGACGGCACCGATGGCGGCCGCGGCAAGGCCACCGATCCGGCCGGCGGCCTCGTCGACCCGACGACTCTCGCCCGTGCCCGCGAAAAGGGTCTCGATCCGGCCGCGATGCTCGCGGACAACGATTCGACGCGATTCTTCGCGACGATCGGCGACCTCGTCCAGCCCGGCCCGACCCGAACCAATGTCAACGACTGCCGCATCATCCTCGTCGGCTGATTTTTTGTCAGATCCCCGGGTCGTCATCGCTCATCGTCCGGCCCTGCGTGGCCGGGCCGAACGTGGGATGCATACGATGCTGACGCGGGCGAGCATCGTGGTGTGCGTCCTGGCGGGCAACGTCGGGCCGGCCATGGCCGACCTGCGCATGTGCAATCTCACCGGCAGCAAGGTCGGCGTGACGGTCGGCTATCGCGATCCGCAGGGCTGGGTCACCGAGGGCTGGTGGGACCTCAAGCCGAAGGATTGCGAGACCCTGCTCAAGGGCGCCCTCGCGGCTCGGTTCTACTACATCTACGCCGTCGACTTCACCCGAGGCGGGGATTGGAGCGGCCGCTCGATGATGTGCACCCGCGACACCGCCTTCACCATCCGCGGCGTCGAGGATTGTCTGGCACGCGGCTACGACCGCAACGGCTTCATCGAGGTCGATACCGGCGAGCAGAAGAGCTGGACGATCCAGCTGACCGATCCCGGCCAGCCGCTCGGCGGCGCTCCGTAGCGCGCTTTCCCGGCGGTAGGGCGCGTTCTCCCATACCACCGGCCGTCGATCTCGCCCTGGGCCGGTTCGCCACTCCCGCCGTGACGGTCCGCTTCCGTCCAACGCACTGCAGATCCAAACGAAAAAAGGCGGGGCTCCGAAGAGCGCCCGCCCGATTTTCGTTTGGAAGTCGATGTCGGCGTGAAGCCGGATCAGCCGCCGAACTTGTAGTTGAAGCCAGCGCGAACGATGCTGCCCTCGGTGCTGAAGCGCGAGGTGTAGCCACCGCCCGCAGCGTTCAGGACGCTGATGGAGCGACCGCCGAGATCGTAGCGGATGTACTCGGCCTTGATCGTCACGTCGGACTTGAGGCCCAGGAGCCGGCCGACGGAGAAGCTGCTCAGGAAGCTGTCGGCGGGGATCGCGTACTCGACGCCGCCACCATAGTTGTAGCCGGTCTCGAAGTTGACGTCGTAGCCGCCGGTGAACTGCGTCGGGAAGGCGGGAACGTTGCCCTGCGTGCCGAAGAAGGTCGCGCCGTAGGAGACGTTGCCGAAGGCGAGACCGCCGGTCCCGTACACCAGGAACCGGTCGAAGGCGTAGCCGAGCTTGCCGTTCAGGGTGCCGAGGTAGTCGAGGTTCTGCGTGTAGACGCTGGCGTTGTTGCCGGGCCCGGTGGCGACCGGATTGAAGCCGCCGACGAAGCCGACGTTCTTCTGAAGGTCGGTCCAGCTGATGTCGAAGGCCGCGCCGACGACGAAGCCTGTGCCGGGGGTCAGCTGGTAGTTGACGCCCATGCCGCCGCCGATCTTCGAGAAGCCGTCGACTTCGCTCTTGAGCGAGGCGGGCCGGAAGCCGGCGTTGACGTTCGCCTGCGTCGCCAGCGCGTTGCCGGTCGTGCGGATGTTCTGGTTGTCGGTGAAGGCGTAGGCGCTGTGCAGGCCGGCATAGAAGCCGGTCCAGGAGAAGACGGGGATCGGCACGAACACCGGCGGCTCGGCGCGGCGCGGCAGGTCGGCGGCGGAAGCGGCGGTGGTCAGGAGCGCCATCGCGGCGCCGGCCAAGAGAAGCTTCTTCATCACGGTGTGTCCATCCCCAGGTATCAACGTGATCCGACAATACGGCAAAGCTCGGCCCATCAACTATGGCTTGCAAGCCACACTGTTGCCTCAAGCGTTCAAACGGAGCCGTTTCGGGGCGCTTTCGAGGGGCGCCGGGGTCTGTCGGGCGTCCGGCCGGCTTTCGCTTTCTGGTTTTAGGGACGGATGGGCGGCCGCTCCGGGGACTCGACCGGAACGAGGGCCTTTCGTCGAGGGCTGAGGAGCGCGCGATTCCAGTGCTCGGGACGTGCCTCCGCCGGTTCATTGTGCCGGACGCGCCGCGTGTGCGATCCTTGGCGCTGACCGACATGTCGGTCTGCGCCCGCTCGAGACCGTCGATCGACACCACGCGCCGAACCATTGGCGAGAGCCCTAACATTTCGGTATTCGCCTTTTGTTCTTGACAAAATTCCTATTCTATGGTTCCTTCCCCTGGCTCGCCCCCATGGAGGGAGGCGCTTCGGCGGACCGGGTCGAAGCGCTGCGGGGATGCGAGACGGTGCCTGCGTCGGTGGTCCGGATGCCCCACCGCCTCGGGCAGAGCCTGTGACGCAAGGTGCTGTGGGACGGGTACGCGACTTTGATCGCCGGACCCGGGACCCTCGCGGCACACCGAGAGCCTTCGATCCACCCGCCCACTACGAGGCGGGTGCGGGACGCCCCGCCGGCCGAGAGGCCGCACGGTGAGGCTGAAATGCCGATCCGTGAGGATGACAAGAGCGTCCTCGCGTCGAGTCATGGGCCTGTGAGAAGACACCGTGACGTCGTCGGCCCGCACCAGCGGGCCGCGGGACGCCGTGGGACCGAGTTCTACAAACCACAGAGTGGTTCCGCGGCGTCCCGCGTCCACCCTCGTGACAGTTTGGGCCATGCCGCCGGAGCGTAACGCTCGCGGGGAGGCCGAGCCGTGCGTGACGTGCCGACAGACTCTCTCCCGCGTTCCGGACCTTGACGCGCGGACCTCGAAGGGGCTTGTGGCCGCCAAGTCTTCGTCCGGCCGCCGGCGCCTTGCGGCGCCCCATCGCCGGGCCGTTCCCGCGGTCGCAGTCCGATCTCCGCCGGGTCCTAACGGGCATGGAGGAAAACGAGTGAAGCGCGCACGCCGTACCAAGATCGTCGCAACCCTGGGGCCGGCCTCCGACACGCCGGAGATGATCGCCAAGCTGTTTCACGCGGGAGCCGACGTGTTCCGGCTCAACATGAGCCACCTTCCCCGGGAAAAGCTGCCCGAGAAGGTCGAGATCATTCGCACCATCGAGCGCGAGGCGCGTCGCCCGATCGCGATTCTGGTCGACCTGCAGGGCCCGAAGCTGCGCGTCGGCGCCTTTGCGGAGGGCTCGGCCGAGCTCGTGAACGGCGCCACGTTCGTTCTCGACAGCGATCCGACGCCCGGCGACGTCCACCGCGTTTTCCTGCCCCACCCCGAGATCCTGGCGGCCCTCGAGCCGAACCACGCGGTCATCATCGACGACGGCAAGCTCAGGCTGCACGTGACGGAGGTCAGCGAAGGCCGTGCCGTCACCCGCGTCGACGTCGGCGGCCGGATCTCGAACCGTAAGGGCGTGTCGTTGCCCCACACCGTTCTGCCGGTGCCGGCCATGACGGAGAAGGACCGCGCCGACCTCGAAGCCGGGCTGAACGCCGGCGCCGACTGGATCGCGGTCTCCTTCGTACAGCGGCCCGAGGACGTGGCGGAGGTCAAGAAGGTCTGCGCCGGCCGCGCCCTGGTGATGGCCAAGATCGAGAAGCCGCAGGCGCTGACCCGCCTCGACGAGATCATCGAGATCTCCGACGGCATCATGATCGCCCGCGGCGATCTCGGCGTGGAGATGCCGCTGGAGCAGGTGCCGGGCGTGCAGAAGCGCATCACCCGCGGCGCGCGCCGGCTCGGCAAGCCGGTCGTCGTGGCGACGCAGATGCTCGAATCGATGATCACGGCTCCGGTCCCGACCCGCGCCGAGGTCTCCGACGTCGCAACCGCCGTCTACGAGGGTGCCGACGCGGTGATGCTCTCGGCCGAGAGCGCGGCCGGTGATTTTCCGGTCGAGGCGATCTCGACGATGAGCCGCATCGCCGAGCAGGTGGAGCGCGATGCGCTGTACTGGTCGATCCTGACGGCCCAGCGCTCCGAGCCCGACGCCACCGTCTCGGACGCCATCGCCGCTGCGACCCACCAGATCGTCGAGGCGCTGAACCTGCGCGCCGTCATGGCCTGGACTCATTCGGGCTCGACCGTGCAGCGCCTCGCCCGCTCGCGGCCGAATGCCAGCATCATCGCCCTGACCCCGAAGCGCGAGACGGCCCGTCGCCTCGCCATCGTCTGGGGGACGCATCCGATCGTCACCAAGGATGCCAGCGACGTCGACGACATGGCGTTCCGCGCCGCGAAGTTCGCGCTGCGCGAAGACTTCGCGGTGATCGGCGACCGGGTCATCGTGGTGGCGGGCGTACCGTTCGGGACGCCCGGCGCCACGAACATGGTGCGGATCGCCTACGTCACCCGCGAGCACGCCGCCCTGATCTGAATCACGGTGCAGGCGGGCTTGCGAGCTTCGCCTGCACATCGTCCACGGCGTCGGCGAGGGCGTCCGTCGCCGTGTAGTGCAGCATGTGGCCGACACCGCGCAGGCGCACCAGCCGCGCTCCCGGGATCTGCTCCGCCAGCGGCGCAGCCTGGGTTTGGAACCGGACGACCGGGTCGGCATCGCCCGCGACCACGACGGTCGGGATCGGGATGTCGCCGTAGCGTGGCGCCTGCTCGCGCAGGGCGTCCGGCAGCCCGGCGAGGTCCTGGAGGTTGGCGAGCGCCGCGCCCGGCCGCAGGATCAGCGGCGCGCGGCTACGCTCGACATAGCGCTCGCTCATCGCCTGCGGCGCGAACGCGCCCTTCGCCGCCTTAGGCAGATACCACCAGGCGATCGGAACCACGACGGTCCGCACGAGAAACGCCGTGACGGCGGGCTGCAGCGCCAGCCTGCCCCACCATGGCAGTTGCTTGCCCGGAAACGGCAGAGCCACCGGCGCGGCGAGTACCAGGCCCGAGACCTGGTCGGCGCGATCGAGGGCGAGGCGCAATGCCAGCGCGCCGGACCAGGAATGCCCGAGCACGATCGCCGGGCCGACCTGCATCGCATCGAGCGCCTCCCCGATCGCCGCAGCCTGGAAGGCCGGCGAGGCCGCCTCGGCGCCCCCGAGCCTGTCGCTCCAGCCGAAGCCCGGCCTGTCGAAGGCGATGACGCGATAGCCCCGCTTCGTCAGAGTGCGTCCGACGCCTTCCATCGGATCGGCTGCGCTGGCCGACGCGCCGTGCAACAGAACGACGGTCCCGCGGGCAGTTTCGGTCGGGCCGGCCTCCAGAACCGCGAGCCGCCCTCCCCGCACCGGAACGAACCGGCCGGCCGGCGGATAGAGCGTTTCGATGTGGGATGCGATCAACACGGTAGCGCCGGCACCCGCCGCGAGCGCCGCGACCAGCAATCCGACGAACAACGCCACAGCGCCGCCGGTAAACGCTGCGACGCCTTTCAGGGTGCCCATGGAGCCCGCGACGATGGAGTTTGCTTAGAGATCGCGGCCGTCGACGTCGGGTGCGAGCCGCTCGATCGCCTTCTTCAACACGTCCCATTGCGGGTAGATGTTCTCCGCCCGCCGGAAGGCCTCGAGGGCACGGCGCTTGTCGTCATCGGCGAGGTAGAGCTTGCCCAGCGCCGCCCAGGCCTCGAAGTGGCGCGGCTCGAGGACGAGAGCCCGTTCGAGATCGGCGATGGCACTCGGAGAATCGGATAGCCGGAAGAACAGCGTAGCCCGGCGGTTCCAGCCCTCGGACCAGGTCGGCTCCAGCGCCACGGCCCGGTCCATCAACTCGACGGCCAGCGGCACGTCGTTGCCCGCCATCGCCTCCCGAGCCCGGTCGGTCAGGAGGTCCACGGTGGCACTGCCGGAGCGTGCGAGCCTGCGCTCGATCAGCCCGGCAATGCCCTTGGCTTCTGCCGGATCGTCAGCTTCCTTCAGACGCACGTACAGATCATCGAGGGAGACCGGAGGATGCGCTTTGCGCTCACGCTCGGGCGCCGGTTTCGCCAACGCAATCGTCGCCGATCCACCGAGCACGAAGGCGAGGCAGACGGCGAGCCCGAGACGGGAAACAAGCAAATAGCCGGCTCTATCGAACATCATCGACCCGAAGCTGTCACGCCGCGGGTCCCGCCGTCAACGCGCCCGCGTGACGCGCGGGCGCTGCGGATCAACCCTGGCGCGCCTTGAAGCGCTTCTGGGTCTTGTTGATGACGTAGACGCGGCCCTTGCGGCGCACGAGCTGGTTGTCGCGGTGACGGCCGCGCAGCGACTTGAGCGAATTGCGGATCTTCATTGGTGTCCACTCGGCGCGGGCTGCCCGGCCGCCTGTCGTTCGGGTATCGGGATGGGCGGGATGCCGCGGGGGCACCCCGGCGATGGCAGACCACGCATCGCGGAAAGACGGTCGCCTTACCAGAGACGGTGGCGCACAGGCAAGGCCGCGCGTCTCACCAAAACGCCCGTGGGACCGAGTCCGGCGTCCGGCTTCGCAGACGTGGCCATCATCCATGCCAAACGAAACGGCCGCCGGGGCGATGCCCGACGGCCGCTCGATCGATGCTTGCCGGGCGGGTGAGAAACTCTCCCACCCGGCAGCGCTCATTTCGGCATGTCTGCCGGGGGCGATGCCGCGGGCGGCGTCGCGTCGGCCGCCGATGCCGTGGCCTTGGCGAGTTCCGGATAGGCGTCGATCACGTGGGCACCGTTCAGGGGCTTCGGCTGGCCGTTATGACAGGTGCCGCAGCCGACCTTCGGAACGTCACCCGTCGGCCCAAGGCGGTTCGGAGGGAACGTGCCCTTCAACGGCTCGAGATAGTCGCCGTTGAGTGCGCGCACCATGCGGATACCGTACCAGGCCGTCGTCCGCTGCGGTGTGCTCTGGGACCATTGCGAGATCGCCCGGGTGTTGTGGCAGTAGGTGCAGTTCACCCCGAGCGATTGCGACATGTGCATCATGAGGCCGTAGGTCTTCTCGGCCTCCTGGATAGGTTTGCCCTTGCCTTCGGGCAAAGCCGTCGTGGCGTTCACCCGGATCGCGTTCTCGTTCACGTCCTTCTTGCCGAGATACTCGGTCAGGGTGTCGTAGGGCAGCGAGGCAAGGCCGACTTCGGCCGAGGCCATGTTCTGCCCGTTGTTGCGCGGCTGGGTCAGGCCCTTGGCGGTCAGGCCGGGGTTCTCGAACCAGATGTTCTTCGGCACGGGCTGGCCGCGGTGGCAGGTGTAGCAGGTCACGCCGGAGCCGTTGACGTGCTTCTCCTTCCAATCGCTGTTGATGTACTGGGTCATCTGCAGCATCCGCCGGGCGACCTTCTTCTGGTAAAGGTCGTCCGAGGCCATGTTCTCGGTGTTGTGGCAGTAGGTGCAGCCCTGTTCGGGGGCGACCCACTCCGTCATCGAGGTCATCACCCGGTTGAACTGCTCGGTCGAGAGATCCTTCAGGACCTGGACGTTCTGGTAGGTCGTCCCGGCCTTGTCGCCGCCGGCATCCGCTGGCTCCGCGGGCTCCGGGGCCTTGTTGGCGTCCTTGAGCGCCACGGCCTCCCGCTTGGTCTGGATCTGATCCATCCCGGTGCCGCGGAAGCCGTGCTGCTGGGCGGCGATGGGCGGGAAGCTCCAGCCCGCCGTGCCGAACTGAGCGATGGTGAGGAAGGCCGCGACGACGACGCCCGCGACGATGAGCAGGCTCTTCATGGCGTGGCTCCCGAGGCTCCGAGGGGATCCGTCACCGGACCGAAGACCTGGGGGTAGGACGGCGCCACGCCGTGCTTCACCGCCCAGAGGTACCAGTTGTCGACGACGGTGCCGGTGAGGATGATGCCGATGCCGCCGGTAAGCGTCGTCAGGACCGCGAACCACCAGGCCCAGCGGTGGATCGATTCCATGGTGGCATTGAAGCCCATGGTCCAGCGCCAGAACAGGGCGGCCCGCTCGGTAGCCGTGCCGCGGCTGACGATCTGGTCGATCTCACGCTCCGCTCCGTAGCGGCTCGTCGCCAGGATGGTCGCGCCGTGCATGGCGAACAGCAGCGTCGACCCATAGAGGAAGGCGATCGAGAGCATGTGGAACGGATTGTAGAAGAGGTTGCCGTAGCGCAGCGAGAACGCGGCGGTCCAATCGAGGTGCGGGAAGATGCCGAAGGGCACCGCCTCGCTCCACGAGCCCATCAGAACCGGCCGGATGAACCCGAGGACCAGGTAGAGCCAGATCGCCGAGGCGAAGGCCCAGGGCACGTGGGTCCCGATCTTGAGCGCCCGGGCCCGGCGGTACATGCGAACCCACCAAAGCAGGATCGACGTCGTCAGGAAGAAGCCGGCGATCAGCCACCAGCCACCCTTGTTGAGCGGCGGCAGGATCTTGAGCCCGTATTCCGGCCGCGGCGGCTCGAGGGCGAGCCAGGGCAGCTGGCGCACGAACTGCACCGGATCCCAGTTCACCGAGGCCAGCATGTTGAGGCCGATGATCTCGAAGGCGATCAGGAAGCAGACGCCCGAGAGGATGCCGATATAGCCGCCGTAGATCGGGCCGATCTGGCTGTTGCCGAAGAGGCCGGCCAGGTAGCTGTTGAAGGGCTTCCCGATGCGATTGTCGGTCGAGACGGGAACTCCCTGCTCCGGCACGAGGGGCCGGACCTGCACTTGGGTGAAGATGTTCTGGTAGTAGGCCATCGTCTGCGAGCCCCCTTAACGCCAGACCGGAAGATTGAGCCACCAGCCCCACCATTCAGGCCAGCCCCGGGTCCAGAACGGCCCGCTGATGATGATGCAGACCGCGCTCCAGAAGCCCGCCGAGAGCGCCAGGAACAGGCCTAGCCGGTGGATGCCGAGCGTGCCGATCGAGTAGCCGATGGTGTCGCGGAAGTAGGTGTCCTCGTGCTCCGGGGTCTTCACGGTCTCGCCCTTGGGCGGATTGGTCGAGGCCAGGATCAAGGAGCCGTGCAGCGACAGGGCGAAGGTCGTCGTGAAGAAGAACGACACCGCCAGCATGTGCGCCGGATTGTAGTGGAAGTGCAGATACTGGTAGCCGGTGTTCGACACCCAATCGAGGTGGCTCAAGATGCCGTAGGGGAAGCCGTAGCCCCAGGCGCCCATCAGGAACGGCCGAATCACCACCAGCGACACGTAGGCGAAGATCGCCACGCCGAAGGCGAAGGGCACGTGGTAGCCGATGCCGAGTTTTCGGCAGATCTCGACCTCGCGCAGCATCCAGGACACGAACGACCCGATCGCGCAGAATGTGATGATCTGCCAGAGGCCGCCTTCCTTCAGCGGCGCAAGGGCGAGGCCGTATTTGAGGTCGGGCGGCGCGATGTTGATCTGCCAGATGTTCCAGGTTGGCCCGAGGGCCGCCCCGTAGATGATCAATGCGGTCCCGAGGATCGCGAAGAACAGGGTCGTGACGCCGAAGAACCCGACGTAGAACGGCCCTACCCAGAAGTCGAAAAGGTCGCCGCCGACGAGCGTGCCGCCGCGAACCCTGTATTTTCTTTCGAAGCTCAGCATCGCCATCGCGGCACCTTCGGGCTGGACCGTCGGGGAGTGCTGGCGCCGTGAAACGACCGCATCGGGTCGTCGCACGGAGCCAACTTGTCGGTCGGAAAGCAGTCTCTGGAGACGATCACCGATCGGGCTCGTCGGTGGAGACTCGCGACCGCGGGCGGGCACCGTCAGGCCGGCGACCCGTCCGCGGGTTCGCGGCGACGCGGGGCGTCGCCGCAGCTCACCGCCCTCAGGAGGGCATCGTCTGCAGGACGAGCGAATGCTCGTTGGCTGCGGACTTCTTTCCGCCTTCCAGCCAGTTGAACCGGTCCGTGCTGAGCAGGATGAAGTGGATCAGCAGAGCCAGGATGAACAGGAAGGTGAACAGCGCGACGAGAGTCCGCCGCGGATCGAACAGAAGCCAAACCTTGTGCATGGTGCGCTCCCCCTCAGACGATCATCGACAGAAGCGACTGGGCCGTCTGGGTCACACCCTCGAGGGAGGTGTAGCCCTGCGGTCCAGGCAGCCACGGACGCCACAGCCAGACGAGGATGTGAGCGACCACGGCGATCGCCGTGAAGATGATGAAGCTCGTCAGGAAGATCGCGTGGAACTCCTTGGCTTCAGGTTCCGTCAGCCCCGATAGGCTGCTCGGTCTTTCGGTTACTCCGTTAGCCATCGATCGAACCTCCGTTTGTGTTGGCCGCACCTTTCAGAAGGAGCGACGGGTCGTGGCCGTGACTCGATGCAATCACGGCTGTCTTCCCCCGTGCCACCGGACGGAAGAATTCGGTGTGAGCCTCGGGCGTAAGCGCCCGGTCAGCCCATGAAGGCGAAGGGGATGGCCGAGACGGCCATGGCCTTGGCTTCGCCAAAAATGGATCGGCGCGCGACCGGCATGCCGGGACGCTGCGCGGCGCTGCCGGGCAGCACGCGCTGCACCAGGGCCGCGATCAGGAAGAAGGGGTAGGTCGCCGCCAGGATCAGCCGGAACTGCAAAGCTTCCTGGTGCTGCCGCGACGGCGAGGACATCGTACGTTGCATGGCCTGGGACTCCGTGCTGCGCACCCGAAGGTGCCGGTCGGGAAAGGGGGTGGTCGCGGCGCTCATGCGGCGGCTCCCATGGACAGGTCGGCCTGGGCGCGCGCGACATGGTCGAGGGCGACGGCATCGGCGTTCTCGCGCCGCGCGCTCCGCTCGGCCGCATCGCGCAGGCGCTTGGCCGCCGAGATGCGCACCAGGACGGGATGGGAATCGACGATCGTGCCCAGCTGCTCGCGGGCATCCGCGTCCCAGGGCAGCTCGCGGTGCATCCGCGAGGGCGTCGCCTCCACCGCATCCATGTCACGGGCGAGCGGCAGGATGTGGAAGAGCATGTCGAAGAGGGCGTTGCAGACCTCCTGAACCAGGTAGGTCGCCCCGGCGTAGCCCATGAAGGGGGTGCCGGTGTGCCGCCGAATGATCGCCCCCGGGAACGAGGCCGGCACGAAGACCGCGCGGCCGCCGCACTCGGCGAGGTACATGCGCTCATTGAAGGAGCCGAACAGCACCAGTGGCGGATTTGCCTTGATGGCGGCGCGCACGGCGGCGTTGTCAGTCTTCTCCCCGGCGTTGCGCGCGACGGCGAAGGTGCAGGGCAGCCCCATCTCGTCTTCGAGGAAGTGCCGCACGCCGCGGGAATAAGTCTCCGTCGCCACGATCCCGAAGCTTGCGGTGCCGAAGAAATCCTGCGTCACCGAGCGCCAGAGATCCCAGACCGGCTTGATCGTGGTGTGCTTCTCCCGCTCGATGAACGGCTCGGGATCGACGCCGAGGATCTCACCGAGCGAACGCAGGAACTTGGTGGTCGAGAGGAGGCCGATCGGCGCCTGCAGGTAGGGGCGTTCCAGGCTCTCGCAGAGCAGCCGGCCGAACTCGCGGTAGAGGCAGATGTTGGCATCGGCGTTGACGAGCTTCGGCACGTCGGCGAGGTGGCTGCCGAGCGGAAAGGTCAGGTTGATCTCGGCGCCCAACCCCTCGACCAGCCGTTTGATCTCGGCGAGATCGGACGGCATGTTGAAGGTGCCGTAGGCCGGGCCGATGATGTTGACCCGCGGCTTCTCGCCGGGCTTGCGCTCGGGACGGGCCGGAATGCCCTTCTTCGCGAATTTCTTGGCGCCGTATTCCTGCCAGAGCCAGGAGATCGCCCGATCGGCGGCCTGCCACTGATCCTCGTCGATGGTGCGCGGCAGGAAGCGCTGCAGGCCGGTGCCCTCGGGGGTCACGCCGCCGCCGATCATCTCGGCAATCGAGCCAGTGACGACGACGCTCGGCAGGCCCGGATCGAGCGTGGCATGCGCCCGCTTCATCGCGCCCTCGGTGCCGTGACGGCCGAGCTCTTCCTCGGCCAAGCCCGTGACGACGATCGGCAGTTCGTGCGGCGGCAGCGCGTCGGTGTAGTGCAGCACCGAGGTGACCGGCAGGTTCTCGCAGCCCACCGGACCGTCGATGACGACCTGCAAACCCTTGATCGCGGTGAAGACGTAGACCGCGCCCCAGTAGCCGCCGGCCCTGTCGTGATCGAGGACGAGCATCAGGCCATCTCCCCGATCGGATCGTGCTTTTTGGCGACCTGAACCTTGGGGCCTTGCTTGGCCTGGGGCGTCTCCTGCCAGACGCCGGCTGCGAAGCCGGTGCCGACGCCCTCGAAGAAGTCGCGCATCGCGTCGAAGCGGGGCTTGTTGGCGAGCGCGGCGTTGATGACCTTGGCGAGCGAGCCGGCGCCGGCGGCACCCATCAGCGGCCGTGCCGAAATCAGGTTGGTGAAGTAGAGAGCCGGGATCGCCAGTTCCTTGGCCTTCTGCACCACCGGCGTCGTGCCGATGGCGAGGTCCGGCCGGTATTCATGCATCGCCGCGAGATCGTCTTCGAGCGAGGCGCGGAACTGGACCCGGACGCCCTTGGCTTCGAGCCATTCGCGGTCGGCATCCGACCAGGGCGTGCGCGGGCAGGCCGTGCCGACGTAGCGCAGATCCGCGCCACTCTCGACGAGCAGGCGCCCGACCAGCAGTTCCGAACCCTCGTAGCCCGAGAGCGTGATCCGGCCGGTGATCGGCATGGCCGAGAGCGCGCCGCGGATGCCGGGCAGGAGCCGGTTCTTCGCGGTCTCGACCACGTCGCGGGCGACGCCGCAGGCCTCCCCGATCCGGTCGAGCCAGTCGGCCGTGCCGTCGTGGCCGACCGGGGCAGAGCCGACGATCGGCCGGCCGGCCGCCTGGAACTCGCGGATGCTCGCGGTGTAGAACGGATGGATCGCCGCCACCGCTGCGCCGTCCAGCGCTGCGTAGAGTTCGCGCCATTCGCGCGTCGGCACCACCGGACCGGCGGCGAGGCCGAGTGGCTCCAGCAGCGAAGCGATCACGACCGGATCGGCCGGGAACATCTCGCCGAGCAACGTCACCGTCGGCTTGCCCGAGCGGCCGCCGCGCGGGGCCTGGACTGGGCCCTGCTCGGCCTCTGTGCGGGCGAATTTCAGCATCGCGCCGGCGAGCACGTCCTTGGCTTCCGCATGGGTCGGCACGCCGAAGCCCGGCACGTCGATGCCGATGATGCGGACTCCGTCGATCTGCTTCGGCAGGAGGCGCAGCGGCACGCCCGACGCGGTGGGCACGCAGAGATTGATCACGACGACGGCGTCGTAATCCTCTGGCTTGGCCGTCTCGAACACCGCCTCGCGGATGTCCTCGAACAGCTTGCCGGTCACCAGCGTCTCGGAATTGAAGGGCACGTAGCCCACGGTCCGGCGCGCGCCGTAGAAATGCGAGGTGAAGGTCAGGCCGTAGACGCAGCAGGCCGAGCCGGAGAGGATCGTCGCCGTGCGGCGCATGCGCAGGCCGACGCGGAGCGAACCGAAGGCCGGGCACATGCTCTGCGGCTGGTCGTGCGGCCCGGCCGGATAGTCTTTCCGCAACTGCTCCAGGGTCTCGGACATCCCGGCGGCTTCGGCCGAGGCCCGCATCGCGTCCTTGCCGGCGTGACAGCCGATCCCGTCGCCCTGCGTGGCGGCGAGGTTGATCGCCTCCGCACCCTGGGAGGCGGCGACGCGCGAGGCAGGGGTTTCCCGGCGGGCGCGAAGGCTTGCGATGTCGAGGGAGACCGCCATCCGCTCAGACCTCGTCGTAGACGACTTCGAGGGACGGCTTCACGAGCGGGGTCGAGCCGCACATGTCTTCGAACGTGGCCGGCACCAGCACGACGTTGCGGCCGGTGGTCTCGCTGGAAAACAGGCCGAGCAGGCCATCCTGCGAGAGCGGGGTCGGATGGTTCGGCTTCGCCTCGGCGACGTTCTGCGCGAGGGTTTCGAACAGCGAGGCCCAGCGGCTGTCCGGCTTGCCGATGATCTCGTAATTCGCGCTCTTCTTCCGGATGTCGTCGTCGGCCGGGATCGAGGCGAGGACCGGGATGCCGACCGCGTCCGCGAAGGCCTGGGCCTCGCCGGTGCCGTCGTCCTTGTTGATGACGAGGCCGCCGACGCCGACATTGCCGCCGAGCTTGCGGAAGTATTCGACCGCCGAGCAGACGTTGTTGGCGACGTAGAGCGACTGCAGGTCGTTCGAGCCGACGACGATGACCTTCTGGCACATGTCGCGGGCGATCGGCAGGCCGAAGCCGCCGCAGACGACGTCGCCGAGGAAGTCGAGCAGGACGAAGTCGAAGCCCCACTCGTGGAAGCCGAGTTTTTCCAGCAGCTCGAAGCCGTGGATGATGCCGCGGCCGCCGCAGCCGCGGCCGACCTCAGGCCCGCCGAGCTCCATCGCGTAGACGCCGTCGCGCTTGAAGCAGACGTCGCCGATGGCGACCTGCTCGCCGGCGAGCTTCTTCTTCGTCGAGGTCTCGATGATGGTCGGGCAGGCTTTGCCGCCGAAGAGCAGCGAGGTGGTGTCGCTCTTCGGGTCGCAGCCGATCAGCAGGACCTTCTTGCCCTGCTGGGCCATCATGTAGCTGAGGTTGGCCAGCGTGAAAGACTTGCCGATGCCGCCCTTGCCGTAGATCGCGATGATCTGGGTTTCTTTCTTCACCGGCGCGGTCGAGACCGGATCCGGCTCGATCGCCGCTTCGTCGCGAAGCGCTTGGGCGTTGTTCAGGGCCGCCTTGTTCAGCTGGACATTCATGAACAGGCTCTCCAATCGAGGACCATCTTGAGGCATTCGGGGTCGCCGAACGCCGTGCGGTAGGCCTCTTGCGCCTGGAGCGCTGGCACGCGGTGCGTGATGAGGCCGTCGAGCGAGAGGCGTCCGCCCTGGATCAGTGCCGTGGTCGCGGCGAGATCTTCGGACTTGAACTCTGCGGAAATCCGGATGCGCGCCTCCCGCATGAAGGCGGGCGGGAAGGCGAAGGAAAGCGGCGCCTCGTAGAAGCCGGCGAGCACGATCTCGCCGCCGGGCGCCAGCCGGCCGATCAGCGTGTCGAGCAGGCTCGCACTGCCGCTAACGTCGGTGATGATCGCGTAGTCGCGGCGCGGATCGGCCGACGGGTCGATCACCTCGTAACCGAAATCCCCCGCGGCCCGGACCGGGTTGGTTTCCCAGACCGTCGGCTCCGCGCCGGCCGCCACGGTGAGCCGCGCCAGCAGCCGGCCGAGCACGCCGTGCCCGACGATGAGGGGCTTGGTGCCGGGCGCGATCCCGCCGAGCGCTCGATAGGCGGTTGCGGCCAGAGCCATCAGGCAGGCGCGGTCGCCGAGCGCCGGATCGACCGCGATGAGGCGGGAGGCCGGGGCGATGAGATGGGAGGCCGCGCCGCCGAACAGGCCGCGGACTTCGCCAAAGCAGCGTGCGCCGGGGACGAAGACGGTGTCGCCGACCTTGAGGTCAGCCTCGGCGCCGACTTCGACGATCGTGCCGACGGACTCATAGCCGGGGACCAGCGGGTAGCCCATGCCGGGGAAGCTCGGCATCCGGCCCGACCAGAGCAGGCGCTCCGTCCCGGTGCTGATGCCGCTCCAGGAGACCGCGACCACGGCGTCGCCTTCGACGGCGGGAGTCAGGGCCAGGCGGTTGAGCGCCAGCTGCTCCGGTCGTTCGAGGATGACGGCGAGCGCGTCCATGTCCTGGATCTTCCACCCCTGCTTGCGACTCCGTCCGTATGCGGTATCGCTTGTTGTCATCCTACGTGGACATATCAGAGCGTCAAGCGCTCTTTACACTTTTGCGACTTTCTTTGCCGTGATCAGTCGCGTGAGCAGCGGGCGACGGGTCCGGATTTCGTGGATCTCCGCAAAGCCTGCAGCCGTGAGCATGTCTTGCAGTTCGGTGGCGGTGCGGGCGCGGCCGCTACCCATGGCGAGGAGGTAGAAGCCGAAATACGCGTCGCCGATCGGCTCGGCCCCGGGCGTCCCCGCCATCGGCTCGGCGATGAGGAGCGTGCCGCCAGGGGGGAGTGCGGAATGGGCGGCGCGCAGCAGCGCCGCGGCAGCGGAATCGTCATGGTCGTGGACGATGCGCACGAGAGAGATCACGTCGGCGCCTGTCGGCAGCGCGCCGCCGTGAAAGCTGCCGCCGAGGCAGTCCACCCGGCCGCTGAGCCCCAGTTCCGCGAGCCGGCGTGCCGCTCTCGCCGCCACCGGTGGCAGATCGAACAATTTGAGTTTCATCGAAACGTGTCGACGAGCTGCTGCAGCCGAAAAGGCGCCCTCGCCGCCGCCGACATCCATCAGGCAGGCGTGATCGTCGAGCGGGTAGGCGTCGAGCACGTCCTCGGCGACGAGGGCCTGCGAGGCAGACATCAGCCCGCTATAGGCTGCGACCGATTCGTCGCCGGCCGCGCCGAGGCGCGCGTGGTCCGCATAGAGCCAGTATTCTGCGAGCCGCGTCGATCCGGCTTCGCCGCGCAGCAGCGCCACCGGATCGGCGAGGTCCGCGTAGAGCATGGCGTGATGCTCGATCATCGCCGCGACCGAGGGGTTGCCGATCAGCGCGGCACCGAGATCGGCCAGCGCGTAACGGCCGTCCGGCAAGGCGGAGACGAGCTTGAGCGAAGCCGCTGCCTTCAGCAGCCGTTCGGCGCGCTCTCTGGGGAGGCCGAGCCTGCGCGCCAGATCCCCGAGGCCCTGCGGGCCCGGCTCCAGCATCCGAAACAGATCGAGCCGGACGCAGGCGAACAGTACCTGCGAGTAGACGAAGCCGGCACAGAGATCGAACAGCGCCCGGGTATTGCGCCGGGCAATGCCGCGGGTGAGCGGAAATCCGGTGGCCCAGCGCTGGAAGGCCGGGCTCGCGATGCGGCCGTTGCGGAAGGCGAGCCAACGCTCCCGCCACGATCGCCGCATCGGAGCGGGAGGCGTGGCGGCGAGCGCCGGCATCTCGCGGCTCAGGCCGCAACCAGATGTGCGAGGCTTGTCGGCAGGAACAGCCGAGTCTGGGCCTCGATCTCGGCCCGGAGCGCATCGGCTCCCGGGCAGGCCGGGATAACCTCGATGGCCTCCTGCGTCAGCCGCTTCAGCCGCTCGAGGGCGCCGTCGGTGCCGAGGAGCGCCGCAGCATTCGGCCGGCCGAGGGTGGCGTCGCGGCCCGCGGGCTTGCCGATCTCTTCCTGGCGACAGGCGACGTCGCGCAGGTCGTCGGCGACTTGGTAGGCTTCCCCAAGACATTCGCCGAGGAGCCGCCACGGCAGGGGCTGCGCACCCGCCGCCGCCGCGCCGGCCACGGTCGAGGCTGCGAACAGGGCGCCGGTCTTGGCCTGCTGATAGTCGCTGAGCGCGACGTAGGGCTCGGATTCCCAGGCCTGTCCCGCCACAATGCCGGCCGGCGAGCCGGCGGCGCGGGCGACGAGCCC
>NZ_VRVE01000030.1:0-42885 GCF_008040035.1 Methylobacterium sp. WL9 | reverse complement strand
GAAGTGCTCGACGCGCAGGGCGACGCCGTCGCGTTCGAGCATGCGCAGCACGTCGTAGGCGATGAGCGATCCCATGGAATGGGCGGCGAGCAGGATGCGCGAGCCGGCATGGCGCTCGACCACTTCCGCCCGCCTCTCCGCCGCCATCGAAGTCCTAGCCGACATCGCGGACCGCCGCCGTCCGGCCGCCGACGCCCTCAAGGATTGGGGCCTCGCCCACCGCTTCGCCGGATCGGGCGACCGCGCCGCGATCGCGAGCCTCGTCTATGACGGCCTGCGCCGCCGGGCTTCGGCCGCCTGGATCATGGGCGACGACGCCCCCCGCTCGGTGCTGATCGGCATGCTGCGCTTGCAGCACGGCCTCGCCCTGCCGACGGTGGCGGCGATGTTCGATGGCTCGCGCTTCGCCCCGGAGCCGCTGAGCGAGGGCGAGCGTGAGCGCCTCGCCAACGGCAGCCTCGACGACGCCCCGCCGGAGATCGCCGGGGACGCGCCGGCCTGGGTACTGCCCGCCTTGCAGGGCCTGCTCGGCGACGACCTGCTGCCGGAACTGCGCGCGCTCGGCCGCCGGGCACCCCTCGACATCCGGATCAACGCGCTCAAGCTCGACCGCGACGCGGCGCTCGCCCGCCTGACCCACCTCGCGCCAGAGCCGACGCCGCACGCGCCGAACGGCCTGCGCATCCCGATCGGGGCGGACGGGCGCGGCCCCGCGCTTCACGTCGAGCCGGAATTCATCGAGGGCCTCTACGAGATCCAGGACGAGGGCTCGCAGCTCGCGACGCGGCTCTCCGGGGCGAAGGCCGGCGAGACAGTGGTCGACCTCTGCGCCGGTGGCGGCGGCAAGACCCTGGGGCTCGCCGCGCTGATGAAGAACGAAGGCCGCATCGTCGCCACCGACGCCGACCCGCGCCGGCTCGCGCCGATCCACGAGCGCCTGCGCCGGGCCGGCGCCGAGGCCGAGATCCGCACGCCGCGGGCCGGGCGGTTGCGGGCCGACGTGCTGACCGACCTCGACGGCAGCGTCGACCGGGTGCTGGTCGACGCGCCCTGCACCGGCACCGGCACCTGGCGGCGCAATCCCGACGCCAAGTGGCGCTTGCGGCCGGGCAGCCTAGCGCTCCGCGTCGCCGAGCAGGCGCAGACCCTGGACCGGGCCGCCGAGCTCGTCCGTCCGGGCGGACGCATCGTCTACGTCACCTGCTCGCTGCTGCCGGACGAGAACGACGAGGCGGTGACGGGGCTGCTGAAGCGCCAGCGCGGCCGCTTCGGCGCGATCGACACGGCCCGCATCATCGCCGAGGAGGCCCCGGCCCTGGCGCCGTTCGTGCGCCTGACCCGGCACGGCCTGCAGATGAGCCCGGCCCTCACCGGCACGGACGGCTTCTACGTCGCGACGCTCGAGCGCCGGGACTGACGCCGCGCTCCGCAGAAAAGGCGGCACGATGCGGCGGCGAAAGCGCGATGTATAAGGATCGCGAGCGCGTCTGAGCCGTTTGCCCGGCATGGCCCGCGCGGGTGAGGAGGATGTCGGATGCTGGCGCCATGACGCTCGATCGCAGGGCCCTTCTGGCGGGCGCGGCGGCCGTCCTGACCGGGGAGCGGGCACGGGCGCAGGACAATCCGGGAGACGCCGCGGCGCGGGCGATCCCGCAGAATCCGGCCCAGCCGCCCGTGATCGAGACCGTGCGGCCCCTGCCGAAATCGGCGCCCGGGGCGGAACTTGAGGTCATCGACCTCTGGCCGGGCCTGCCGCCGGGCGGCGGCGGGCCGTTCCGGGGCGACTACCGTTTCGACGAGACGTTGAGCGGCGTGATCACCGCCGTGACGCGACCCTGCCTGATGGTGATCCGCCCGCAGCGCTCGAACGGCGGCGCGTTCATCGTCGCGGCCGGCGGCGGCTACCGCCGCATCGACATCAGCGGCGAGGGGCTGCCGGTGGGAGCCTGGCTCGCCAAGGCCGGCTTCACGGTGTTCCTGCTGATCTACCGGTTGCCGGGCGAGAAGTGGCGCGACGGGCCGGACGCCCCGCGCCAGGACGCGCAGCGCGCCGTCCGGCTGGTGCGCGCCAACGCCGCGCAATACGGCGTCGACCCGGAGCGCATCGGCGTCCTCGGCTTCTCGGCCGGCGGCCATCTCATGGGCGAGACGGCGGTGGATTCCGAGGTCGACCTCTACGACGACGTCGATGCAGCCGACCAGCAGAGCGCGCATGTGGCGCTCGCCGGCCTGATCTACCCGATCATCACCCTGAAGGCGCCGTTCGACAGAACCATCTCCAGCCGGGCCGTCCTCGTCGGCGACAACCCCTCCGACGCGCAGCGCCGGGCCTATTCGGTGGATGCGCAGGTGACGCGGCGCTCGCCGCCGACCTTCCTGGCCCAGGCCTCCGACGATCCGGTCGGCACCGTCGACCATCCGCTGCTGATGTACAACGCCCTGCGCGCAGCGGGCGTGGCAGTCGAGATGCACCTGTTCGAGCGCGGCGGCCACGGCTTCGGCCTCGGCGTGCCGGGGGCGCCGACCGCCGCCTGGGCCGGCCTCTTCCTCAGCTGGATCCGCGCCCGCGGCTTCATGCGCAACGTCTGACACCAGCGGGCGAGCGGGAACCGCCGGCGCCGGAACTGCCCCGGCGTGGCGGCGTTGACCGGCCATCGCGTTAACCGCAATCGTCAGGATTTCCAATGGTTTCCGGCATTTTTTCGCGCAGGCTGCCCGTGGCGGCCCTGCTTCTGACGCTCGGCATGACCTTGTCCGCACAGGCCGAGCCCGGCGACATCAAGGGCCAGGACGCCATGGGCGACAAGAACAAGAGCGCCAACGACGGCTGGAGCCAGGCCCCCGTGCCGCGCGAGGAATCGGCCTCCAAGGATGCGGAGAATCCGGGCGGCAACTCGATGAGCAACAAGTCCGACAGCTCGTCCACCAAGACGGTCGGCGCGAGCAGCGCCTCGAACAACGGTTCGGACGATCCGCAGAAGCCGCTCGATCATCGCACCCCCGGCCCCTCGGGCAGCAACCCGGCCTCGCCCACGAAATAGCGAAAACCTGCCCTGCGACCGGATGAGCGCCGGGCCGCGAACGTGCTGCCAGTGCGGCGATAAATGCCGCGGCCACGCTGCAGCGCACGCTTGCCTCGGGTCGGCCTTCGCGCATAAAACTGAATTAAGAATAGCTCTCAACAAGGCCCTGCGATGAACGTTCAGGTCTCGAGACGCGGCTTGCTGAAGGGGATCGGTGTCGGTCTCGCCGGCGGGTCGCTCGGCGCTCTCGGCTTCGGTGCCCTGGAGCCCGCGATGGCAGCCGCGGTGCGGCCCTTCAAGCTCGCGCAGATGAAGGAGACGCGCAACACCTGCCCCTATTGCTCGGTGGCCTGCGGCGTCATCCTCTACAGCCTCGGCGACAACTCGAAGAACTCGAAGTCGGCGGTGATGCATGTCGAGGGCGACCCGGACCATCCGGTGAACCGCGGCACGCTCTGTCCGAAGGGTTCGTCGCTCCTCGACTTCATCACGTCCGAGACCCGCACCAAGTACCCGATGCACCGTGAGCCCGGTTCGTCGGAGTTCAAGCGCGTCTCGTGGGACTTCGCCCTCGACCGGATCGCGATGCTCCTCAAGGAGGACCGCGACAAGAACTTCATCGCCAAGAACGGCGACCTGACGGTCAACCGATGGACCACCGTCGGCTTCCTCGGCGCATCCGCGACTTCCAGTGAGACGGCTTGGTGTACCTACAAGGTCGTCCGAAGCATGGGGGCCCTGACCTTCGATAATCAGGCCAGGGTTTGACACGGCCCATCGGTCGCCAGTTTGGCGCCCTCCTTCGGCCGTGGCGCGATGACCAACCTCTGGATGGACATCAAGCACGCCGACGTTATCACCGTGATGGGCGGCAATGCCGCCGAAGCGCACCCCTGCGGCTTCAAGTGGGTGGTGGAAGCCAAGGCGCATAACAACGCCAAGCTCATCGTCGTCGACCCGCGTTTCACCCGCACGGCCTCCGTGGCGGATCTCTACTGCCCGATCCGGCAGGGGACCGACATCGCGTTCCTGTCGGGCGTCGCCAAGTACTTGCTCGACAACGACAAGATCCAGCACCGCTACGTCGCGGCCTATTCGAACGCTGCCTTCGTCGTGAAGGAAGGCTACGACTTCAGCGAGGGCTTATTTTCGGGCTACTCGGAGGACAAGCGCGACTACGACAAGACGACCTGGGACTACGAGATGGGTCCCGACGGCTTCGCGGTCGTCGACGAGACGATGCAGCACCCGCGCTGCGTCCTGAACCTTCTGAAGAAGCACATCGCGATCTACACGCCAGAGATGGTGGAGCGGATCTGCGGCTCGCCGAAGGAGACCTTCCTCAAGGTCTGCGAGCTGATGGCCTCGACCGCGTCGACCGACCGGACGATGGCGTCGCTCTACGCCCTCGGCTGGACGCAGCACTCCAAGGGCTCGCAGAACATCCGCTCGATGTGCATCGTGCAGACGCTGCTGGGCAATATCGGCCAGCTCGGCGGCGGCATGCAGGCGCTACGCGGCCACTCCAACATCCAGGGTCTCACCGATCTTGGGCTGATGTCGAATCTGATCCCGGGTTATCTCAACATCCCGATCGAGAAGGACGAGAATTACGCGGACTACATTTCGAAGCGGCAGTTCAAGCCGCTGCGTCCCGGCCAGATGAGCTACTGGCAGAACTACAACAAGTTCTTCGTCTCCTTCCAGAAGGTGATGTGGGGCGAGCACGCCACCAAGGAGAACGACTGGGCCTTCGATTATCTGCCCAAGCTCGACGTGCCGACCTACGACGTGCTGCGCGGCTTCGAGCTGGCCAAGCAGGGCAAGATGACCGGCTACGTCATCCAGGGCTTCAACCCCCTGATGACCTTCCCCAATCGCGCCAAGATGACCGAAGCCTTCTCGCGGATGAAGTTCATCGTCGTGATGGACCCGCTGCAGACCGAGACGGCCCGGTTCTGGGAGAACCACGGCGAGTACAACGACGTCGATTCTTCGAAGATCCAGACCGAGGTGTTCGAGCTGCCGACGACGCTGTTCGCCGAGGAGGAGGGCTCGCTCGCCAATTCCAGCCGCTGGCTGCAGTGGCACTGGAAGGCGCAGGAGCCGCCGGGCGAGTGCCGGCCGGACATCGAGATCATGTCCGCCATCCATCTGCGCATCAAGGCGTTGTACAAGCGGGACGGCGGCGCCTACGCCGACCCGATCGTCAACCTGAACTGGAACTACGCCGACCCGGAATCGCCGACTCCGGTCGAGTTGGCGCGCGAGCTGAACGGCTACACGGTGGCCCCAATCACGGATGCCAGCGGCACCACGATCCCGGCGGGCCGGCAGGTCGACGGCTTCGCGCAACTCAAGGACGACGGCTCGACCGCGTGCGGTTGCTGGATCTATTCCGGCTGCTACACCGAGAAGGGCAACATCATGGCCCGCCGGGACAACACCGATCCCGGCAACAAGGGCATCGCGCCGAACTGGACCTTCGCCTGGCCGGCCAACCGACGGATTCTCTACAACCGCGCCTCGTGCGACCCCGAGGGGAAGCCGTGGTCGGAGAAGAAGAAGATCATCGAGTGGAACGGCAAGCAGTGGGTCGGCTTCGACGTGCCGGATTACGGCGTCACCACGCCGCCGGAGAAGAACGTCGGTCCGTTCATCCTGAACCAGGAGGGCGTCGCCCGCCTGTGGACCCGCGGCCTGATGCGCGACGGGCCGTTCCCGACGCATTACGAGCCGTTCGAGTCGCCGATGGCGAACATTCCGTTCCCGAAGATGAAGGGCAATCCTGCCTCGCGCATCTTCAAGGGCGATCTAGCCGATCTCGGCACCTCGGCCGAGTTCCCCTACGCGGCGACGAGCTACCGGCTCACCGAGCACTTCCATCAGTGGACTAAGCATTCCCGGATCAACGCGATCCTCCAGCCGGAGATGTTCGTCGAGATCTCGGAGCAGCTGGCCAAGGAGAAGGGTATCGCCAAGGGTGACTGGGTCCGCGTCTGGTCGAAGCGCGGGTCGCTCAAGGCCAAGGCGGTGGTCACCAAGCGCATCAAGCCGCTGATGTGCGACGGCAAGGCCGTGCACGTCGTCGGCCTGCCGCAGCATTGGGGCTTCATCGGCAAGACCCGCAACGGCTGGCACCCGAACACGCTCACCCCCGTGGTCGGCGACGCCAACACCGAGACGCCCGAATACAAGGCGTGGCTGGTGAATATCGAGGCGACCACGCCTCCGAACGACCGCGTCGCGTAGGGGGAGCAGCACAATGGCCGATTACAGCTCCCTCGACATCCGGCAGAAGTCCGCTTCCACGGAGACGCCGCCGGCGATCCGCCGTCAGCAGGAGGTCGCCAAGCTCATCGACGTCTCGAAGTGCATCGGCTGCAAGGCCTGCCAGTCGGCGTGCGAGGAGTGGAACGACCTGCGCGACGACGTCGGCATCAATGTCGGCGTCTACGACAACCCGCACGACCTCACGGCGAAGTCGTGGACCCTGATGCGGTTCACGGAGTACGAGAACGCCGAGACCAACAATCTCGAGTGGCTGATCCGCAAGGACGGCTGCATGCACTGCACCGACCCGGGCTGCCTCAAGGCCTGCCCGTCGCCGGGCGCAATCGTGCAGTACTCGAACGGCATCGTCGACTTCGTCGAGGATCACTGCATCGGCTGCGGCTACTGCGTGAAGGGCTGCCCCTTCAACATTCCGCGCATCTCGAAGACCGACAACAAGGCCTACAAGTGCACGCTCTGCTCCGATCGCGTCGCGGTCGGTCAGGCTCCCGCCTGCGCCAAGGCCTGCCCGACCGGTTCGATCATGTTCGGCACCAAGGAGGCCATGATCGAGCAGGCGAACGACCGGGTCGTCGACCTCAAGTCGCGCGGATTCGACAAGGCCGGCCTCTATGACCCGGCCGGCGTCGGCGGCACGCACGTGATGTACGTGCTCCACCACGCCGACAAGCCGCAGCTCTATGCGGGCCTGCCGAACGACCCCAAGATCTCGCCGCTGGTCGCCTTCTGGAAGGGCGGCGCCAAGGTGATGGGGCTCGCCACGATGGGCTTCGCGGCGCTGGCCGGCTTCTTCCACTACGTGACCGCCGGACCGAACGAGGTCGAGGCGGAGGAAGAGGAAGAGGCGATCGACATGAAGGAGCGCGGTGCGCGCCGCCGGGACGGCGGCGAGATCCGGCCCTCGTGATGGATTGGGGGATCAGCGGAAGACAGACGGCATTGTACAGACAGAGATCGGGACAGGTCCGATGACGATTCATACCGATGTCCGGGATGGCGAGCCGCATCCTCCCCTGCGGGAGGTGAAGGCCGAAACGCCCGAGATCATGTACGTGCCGCGCTATTCCGGGCTCCAGCGGGTCAACCACTGGGTCACGGCGATCCTGTTCACGCTGCTGGCGCTGTCGGGTCTGGCGATGTTCACGCCCTACCTATTCTCGCTCACCGGCCTGTTCGGTGGTGGCGCGGCGACGCGGGCGATCCACCCATGGTTCGGCGTGGCCCTCGTCGTCAGCTTCGCGCTGCTGTTCCTGAAGTTCTGGCGCCTGAACATCCCAAACAAGGACGACGTCGCCTGGTCGATGAAGATCGGCGACGTCGTCACCAACCGGGAGGACCGGCTGCCCGAACTCGGCAAGTACAATGCCGGCCAGAAGGGAGTGTTCTGGGGCCAGACCGTGCTGATCGGCGTGATGTTCGTCTCGGGGCTGATGATCTGGGAGCAGTACTTCTACGAGTACACCACCATCGAGACGCAGCGCTGGGCGCTTCTCGCCCATTCGCTCGCCGCGATCGGCGCCATCGCCATCATCGTCGTCCACATCTATGCCGGCATCTGGGTGCGCGGCACCGGGCGTGCGATGATGCGCGGCAACGTCACGGGCGGCTGGGCCTACCGGCACCACCGCAAATGGCTGCGCCAGATCACGGGCGACAAGCCCGCTGCCGGCGCGAAGCCTGTCGAGAAGCACGGACCCTGATCCTTGGCCCGATTTTTCAGGCGCGGCGGCCCCCCTGCGGAGGCCGCCACCGAACCGACGCCTGCCGAGCAGCCGGTCCGTAAGCCGGCGGACATCCAGCCCGATCCCGACCGGATCGGCATCGCGGCCTCGGTCCCCTTCGTTCGGCTGCCGAAGCCGGCGACGCTGTTCGCGGATCGCGCCAAACGGCTGAAGGCGATCGCACCCGGGCACCCGCTTGAGGGCTATCTCGACTTGCTCGCGCGCATCGCCGCCGCGCAGGCCGAGGTCGTGGCGCAGCGTGCCTTTGCCGGCGAACGCCCCTTGCCTCTGTCGGCCGAAGACGTCGCGTTGCGCAGCGACAACGGCATGCCGCCGCTCTCTCGTAGCCTCGTCAGCGACGATCCGAACTTCCTCGCCTGCCTCGACCGGCTGCTCGACGTCATCGATCTTTCTGGTCTGACCGAGGCGGCGCAGCTCGCCCGCACCTCACTGCAGGCCGCGGCGCCGGAGGAGCGGCTCGATCTCGCCCTCCAGATCTTCGACGGCGCCTTCCTCGTGGAGCGCATGGCCGAATGCGTCTTCGTCGCGGCCGGTCTTCAGGTCTTTATGGCCGAGCAGGCCGCCGCCCTCGACGACAAGGTCCTGAAACCCGTGGCCGACGGCGTCTGCCCCTGCTGCGGCGGCGCGCCGACGGCCAGCCTCATCGTCGCCTGGACGCCGGCCGACAAGGCCCGCTACCTATCTTGCTCGGTCTGCAACACGCTTTGGAACCACGTCCGGATCCGCTGCACGGCTTGCGGCTCCGGGGAGGGCATCAGCTATTACGGGCTCGACGAGATCTCGAAGGACGTGAAGGTCGAGACCTGCACGAGCTGCAACAGCTACCTCAAGCACTTCCATCAGGACCGTGATCCGGCCTTCGATCCGATCGCCGACGACGTGGCCTCCTACGGCCTCGACCTCAAGATCGCAGAAGAGGGGTTTCGCAAGGCCGGATTGAACCTGCTGTTCGTCGTCTGAGCGCCCGGGATTTCGCCTTTTCCCCCCAGCACCACAACCCTATAACTTGCGTACAATTAGATTGTGCGATTGATAATTTTGCTTCACCGAACGCGCGGCGGCGGCTAGAACAGCGACAATCATCGTCTATTTCCCCAACCCTTCGGCACCGTCTTGACCACATCGCTCCTCGTCGGCGTGATCGGCCATGTCGACCACGGCAAGACCGCCCTCGTCCACGCCCTCACCGGCACGGATACCGACCGCCTCAAGGAGGAGAAGGCGCGCGGCGTCTCGATCGTGCCGGGTTTCGCCCTGCTGAAAGCCGCCGGCGGGGAAGCCGGGGAGATCGATCTCGTCGATCTCCCCGGCCACGAACGCTTCGTGCGCGCGATGATCTCGGGCGCCACCGGCATGCGCGCCGTGCTGCTCGCGGTCGATGCCAACGAGGGCATCAAGCCCCAGACCGTGGAGCATCTCGAGATCGCGCGGCTGATCGGCGTGCGGCGCGGCGTGGTCGCACTGACCAAGTGCGACCTCGTCGGCCCTGAAACAATCGCCGCGCGCAAAGCAGAACTGTCCGCCGTCGCGACCCGCGCCGGCATCATGCATCCTGTGGTTGTGGCGACCTCGGTCCTGGCCGAGACCGGTATCGCCGAGCTCCGTACGGCGCTGAGCGCGCTGTTGCGGGAGGCCGCTCCGTCCAGCGACGACGGCTTCCCCTACCTCCCGATTGACCGCGTCTTCGCCCGCCCCGGCTTCGGCGCCGTCGTCACCGGCACCCTGCGGCGCGGTCGGCTGTCGGTCGGCGACAGGATCGCGATCATGCCGGGCAACCGCACGGCCACGGTGCGAAGCCTCCAGATCCATGGCCGCCCGGTGCAGGCTGCCGAGCCCGGCCGCCGGACGGCGGTGGCCCTACGCGGCGTCGAGATCGGCGACCTGCACCGAGGTCAGGCCCTGACCGCACCGGACATGCTGGCCACCGGCCGCTGGATCGACGTCGCCCTGACGGCCGTGGCGAGCGCTGCAGCGCCGCTGGAAGGAGGCACCGGCTGCCGGCTCCTGTTCGGCACCACCGAGGTACCCGCCCGCCTGCGCCTGCTCGACCGCGACAGACTGGAGCCCGGCGCGAGCGCCCTCGCGCAGCTCCGTACCGAGGAGGACATCGCGGTACCGGCCCGCGAGCCCTTCATCCTCCGCCTCGACTCGCCCTCGGTCACCGTGGCGGGCGGGCGGATCCTCGATCCGTTGGCACGACGCCGCAAGCGGCACGATGCGCGAGTCCAGGCCGAACTCTCCGTCACCGCAACCGGCAAGCCGAAGGAGACGCTTGCGACACGGCTCGCGCGCGACGCCGCATCGGGTACCGCGCTGCTCGATCTCGCCCGCCTCGTCGGAATCGCCCCGGAGCGCGTGCGGCGTGGCCTGACGGAACTCGGTGCCTGCGAGATCGGCGACCGCTTCCTTGGCGCCCCCGCCTTCGCTGCGCTCCGCGAGAACCTTTTGTCGGCCCTGACTGTGCATCACCGCGATCACGCAATCGAACACGGGCTTCCGGTCGACCGTCTCGCCCGTGCCGTCACGGCCGCTGAGATTGTGACCACGGCCGCCCTGCGCGATCTCATCGGAACGCGGGACGTGGTTCAGGCAGGCCCGCTGTTTCGCCGCGCCGATTTCGACCCGGCCCGGAACGAGACCGAGCATGTCCGGCTTCTCGAAACGACGTTTCGTAACGGCGCGCTGTCCCCACCGGACGAGGTCGAGGTCGTCGGACGCGACATCCGGCGACGCGAGGCACTGACCTATCTCCTAGCCTCGGGAACGCTGATCCGAGCGCTGGACCGCGTGCAGAAGCGCACGATCCTGTTTCACCGGGACGCCATCACGGCCGGCAAGGCGCAGCTCGTAAGGAGCTTCCCGGCGGCGACGGCGGCCGACAGCGGCTTCCTGGCCAAGGAAGCCGGCGCGGCGCTGGGCATCTCGCGAAAGTTCTCGATCCCGCTGCTCGAGCATCTCGACGCAGTGCGGTTCACGCGCCGCGTCGGCGACCGCCGAATCTTCGTCGACGGCGAGGGTTAGGCGACGAGCGAGGCGGCCACGTGCTTCAGCGTCGGCAGCTTCTTGATCGGCCCAATCGCTGCGAGCGTCGGCGCCCCGGCGATCACCGTCCGGCCAGCCGCCCGCACGTCGTCCACGGTCACGGCATCCACTTTCGCGATCACCTCGCCGGAGGGAATCACGCGGCCCCAGGCCAGGAGCTGCCGGGCGTTGCGCTCGATGCGGCCGCCGGGCGTCTCCAGGGCCGAGAGCAACGAGACCTTGAGCTGCGCCTTGGCGCGGGCGAGTTCGACCTCGTCGAGCTCCACCGTCGCCGTGCGGGTCGTGGCGATGGCGACCTCGACGAGTTCGCGCAGGTCCGAGCCCGACGTGCCGGCGCCGATGCCGAACAGCCCACAATCCGAGAAGGGCCAGTGGAAGGCCTGGATGTCGTAGGCAAGGCCGCGGGTCTCGCGCACCTCGTGCCAGAGCCGCGAGGTCAGGCCCCCGCCGAGCACCTGCGCGAACAGGTGCAGCGCGTAATAGCCGTCGTCGCGAAACGAGAGGCCGGGCAGGCCGAGAACGAGGTTCGCCTGTTCGAGCTTCTTCTGCATGCGGCGCTCGCCGCCGGCATAGAGCCCGGGAACGATCGGCTGCGATATGGCCGGCTTCAGGTCCCCGAACAGACGCTCGCCCGCCGCAACGATTTCGTCGTGCGAGACGGCGCCGGCAGCTGCCAGCACCATGCGCTCGGGTACGTATTCCCGAGCGATGAAGGCCTCGATGCCTTCGCGCGAAAAACTCGTGATCGTCTCGGGCCGACCCAGGATCGGCCGGCCGATCGGCTGGTCGGGAAAAGCCGTCTCGACGAAGGCGTCGTAGACGACGTCATCCGGCGTATCCTCGACGGCCGCGTATTCCTGCAGGATCACGCCCTTTTCGCGCGCCAGTTCGCCGGCCTCGAAGGTCGAGCGGGTCAGGATGTCGCCGAGCACGTCCAGGGCAACACCGACATCCTCGCCGAGCACCCGGGCCGTGTAGCTCGTGCTCTCGGTGCTGGTTGCAGCATTGATCTCGCCGCCGACATTCTCGATGTCCTCGGCGATGCGGCGGGCCGAGCGCGTCTGCGTGCCCTTGAAGGCCATGTGCTCGATGAGATGGCTGAGGCCATGCTCTTCGGGCCGCTCGTGCCGCGAGCCAGCGCCGACATAGACGCCGAGGGAGGCCGTCGCCACGCCGGGGATCGCCTCGGTCGCGATGGTGAGGCCGTTGGCGAGGCGCGCGATCTTCAGGTCGGGCGAGGCGCCGAATGTGGAAAAGTGCTCGTTCATGGGGTCAGGCACCCGCCGTGATGCGGGCGCGCTCGCGGATGTAGCGCTCCACGGCGGCCTGATCGTTCGGCAGGTTGGCGATCAGCTCCGGTCGGTCCAGCAGGTCGGCGAGGTGCGGCGGCAGGACGGGGCGCCCCGCGCCCGTCGCCTGGGAGACCGCATCGGGGAATTTCGCGGGATGGGCGGTGGCGAGGGCCACGACGGGTGTCGCCGGGTCCTTCTGCAGCAGCCGGCGGCCGGCGCGCACGCCGATGGCGCTGTGCGGATCGAGCACCATGCCCGTCTTGCGGTAGGTGCCGGCGATCTCCTCCACCACCTCGGGCTCGTGGACGGCGGCGGCATCGAACTCGTCGCGCACGGTCTGCAGCACGGCGGGATCGAGCGAGAAGCCGCCGGATTGCTTCAAGCCGGCCATCAGACGCCCGAGCGAGGAGGAGTCGCGGCCGAGCGCCTCGAACAGCAGCCGCTCGAAGTTCGACGAGATCTGGATGTCCATCGACGGAGAGGTGGTTGGGTGCACGCCGCGCAATTCGTAGGTGCCGTGTTCGAGCGTGCGGGCCAGGATGTCGTTGGCGTTGGTGCCGATCATCAGGCGATCGATCGGCAGCCCCATGCGCTTGGCGACCCAGCCGGCCAGGATGTCGCCGAAATTGCCGGTCGGCACCGCGAACGAGACCGGGCGGTGCGGGCTCCCGAGCGAGACGGCGCTGGTGAAGTAGTAGACCGCCTGCGCGGCGACTCGCGCCCAGTTGATCGAGTTCACGCCCGAAAGGTGGACATCCTGCGCGAAATCGCCGTGCTGGAACATCGACTTCACGATGTCCTGGCAATCGTCGAAGGTCCCGTCGATGGCGATGGCGTGCACGTTCGGGCAGGCCACCGTCGTCATCTGCCGGCGCTGCACCTCCGAGACGCGGCCGTGCGGGAACAGCACGAAGACGTCGACCTGATCGAGCCCCTTGAAGGCTTCGACGGCGGCAGAGCCAGTATCGCCCGAGGTCGCGCCGACGATGGTCGCCCGTGAGCCGCGCTGGCGCAGGACGTGATCCATCAGCCGCCCGAGCAGCTGCATCGCCACGTCCTTGAAGGCGAGCGTCGGGCCGTGGAAAAGTTCGAGCAGGAAGAGGTTGTCGTCGATCTGCGTCAGCGGGCAGATCGCCGGGTGGCGGAAGCAGGCATAGGAATCTTCGATCATCCGGTCGAGCGCAGCGTCCGCGATCTCGCCGTCGATGAGCGGGCGCAGCACGCGCTTGGCCGCGTCGGCATAGCGCACGCCGCTCAAGGCCGCGATCTCGGATTTTGCGATCTGCGGCCAGCTCTCCGGCACGTAGAGGCCGCCGTCGCGGGCGAGACCGGCAAGGAGGGCGTCGGAAAAGCTCAAGGGCGCAGCGGCGCCGCGGGTCGAAACGTGCAGCAAAGGGGCCTCCGGGAAGGCGCCCGCTCTACACGTTTCGTGGGGGTCTGTCGAAAAGGTCCGGACGTCGTGCGACGTTTATCACGCGTTGCTGCCCGGCGCCTTCTTCAGCGAGCAGCCGGTGATGCGCCATTGGCCGTCGGCCTGCTTCTGGAGCGAATAGAGCGCGACCCAGTCGACGCCGTTCTCGTCCTGCAGCTTCAGGCCTTGGGCGAGCTCGCCCTCACCCGCATCCTCGACGGCATCGAAGCTGTAGCTGCGCGGCGCCAGCACCGGCGGGTAGCCCTGTTCGACCATGGCGAGAAACGTCTCGGGCGAGGTGAACATGTTTTGGATCTGCGGAGCGGCCTGGGCGTAGGCGGTGGCCGAATCCTTCTTCTTGAAGGCCTCGAGCTGGCGCTCGATCGTGGCGCGCGCGGCGTTGCGATCGGTCTCGTCCGCGGCCCATGCCAGCGAACCCATCAGCAGAAGAGAGAGAAGTCCAACGAGGATGCGCATCGTCACCACTCCGTACGACCGGCCGATACGAGTGTAGCGCGCCGCCGCAGCGGAACAAGCAGAGGCCGTGCCGCAGGGATCAGCCGGCGGACGCCTCGGGCGGATCGTTGAGCTTTCTCCACGCGAACACCGAGAACACGCCGACGAGGCACGCGGCGATGCCGAACCAGGTGAACGCGTATTGCAGGTGGTTGTTGGGCAGGTCGACGCGCAACTGGCCGCCCTTCGGCCAGCCGCCTGGGTTTGGCGTCGCGTCCGCTTCGATCAGGTAGGGCGGCACTGCTCCGAGCCCCTTCGCCGCCGCGATGCCGGCGATGTCGCGATTGAACCACTCGCCGCGGGCCGGATCGGCGGCCGGCACGAACATGGTGCGGACCTCGGTGGCGCGCAGGATTCCGGTCAGCGTGGTCTCACCGGCAACCTGTCCGGCCTGACGGTCGGCGGGGTTCTTGAGTTCGGTGGGAATGAAGCCGCGGTTGACCAGGACCGTCGAGCCGTCCGTCCGCACCAGCGGCGTGATCACGTAGAAGCCCTGAAGCGCCCGGCCCGGCACGTCGCCGGCGGCGAGGCCGTGGACCAGCGTTTCCTTGTCGTTCTTCAGCGTGCCGGTGACGCGGACTCGGCGGAACTCGTCCGTCTTCGGATCCCAGGCGTCGGCGGCAGGCAGCGCGGCCGGCGGCTCCGCGTGCGAGCGCTCGATGATGTGGCCGATCAGCGCTTCCTTCTCACCTTTGCGCTCGATCTGCCAGATGCCGAGCCCGATCAGGATGGCGAGAGAGACGGCCGAGGCGATGCCGGGCGCGATCAGGCCGCGCCAGCGGCTGGGACTCTTCGATGCGCCGATCACGTTCACTATTTGAAGCGTCCCTGCTCGGCCTTGTTGTGGAGCTGGAGCGCCGCCAGCAGGCCCTTGAGCGGACGCACCAGAGCGAGACTCAAGCCCACCGACAGCGACGTCGCGACCAGGGCGTGGACCCAGATCGGCGGCTCGTAGGTGATCTCCATCCAGAGGGCGAGTCCGACGACGACGAAGCCGACGATCGACATCACGAAGAAGGCCGGCCCGTCACCCGTCGAGAACGAAGAGAAATCCTGGCCGCAGACCTCGCAGGACGGTCGGAAGGTCAGAAAGCCATCGAACATATGGCCCTCGCCGCACCGCGGACAGCGCCCGCGCAGGCCAGTCGGGATCGGATTCGGGCTGATGGCAGAGGCGGTCACGGATACGGTCTCCTGGGCTCGACTCCCGATATGGGGACGAGCCCGGCTCCGGGCGCAAAAAAGGGCGGCTCGCGCCGCCCTTCAGGGTTGTCCGAGGCGCAAGGCGCGCCGGTTCGGACCGTCAGTGAGCGGCGGCGTGGCCGATGCCCGAGCCCCAGACGTAGATCGAGGCGAACAGGAACAGCCAGACCACGTCCACGAAGTGCCAGTACCAGGCGGCGAATTCGAAGCCGAGGTGCTGCTTGACGGTGAAGTCGCCGGAATAGGCCCGCATCAGGCAGATCGCGAGGAAGATCGTGCCGATGATGACATGCGCGCCGTGGAAGCCCGTCGCCATGAAGAAGGTCGACGAATAGATGCTGCCGGCGAAGCCGAAATGCGCGTGGCTGTACTCGTAGGCCTGGCAGGCGGTGAACAGCACGCCGAGAATGATCGTCAGCCAGAGGCCGTATTTCAGGCCCTTGCGATCGTCGTGCAGCAGAGCGTGGTGCGCCCAGGTGATCGTGGTGCCGGAGGTCAGCAGGATCAGCGTGTTCAGGAGCGGCAGGTGCCACGGATCGAAGGCTTCGATGCCCTTCGGCGGCCAGACACCACCAGTGAACTCGACGCGCTGCGCCTGGATCGGGTCGGCGGTGTAGAGCGCCGCCTCGAAATAGGCCCAGAACCAAGCGACGAAGAACATCACCTCGGAGGCGATGAACATCATCATGCCGTAGCGGTGATGTAGCTGGACGACGCGGGTGTGGTCGCCGCTGTTCGCCTCCTTGGTGACGTCCTTCCACCACGACATCATCGTGTAGAGGATGCCGAGGAAGCCGGCGGAGAACATGTACGGGCCGACAGCGAGGCCGCCCAGCGTCAGACCCTTCATCCAGAACACGGCGCCGGTCGTCGTGACGAAGCCGGAAAAGGCGCCGATCAGCGGCCACGGGCTCGGAGAGAGGATGTGGTAGTCGTGATTCTTGGCGTGCGCCTCGGCCATCGAAAAGCTCTCCTCACCCCCGGCCTTCGCCGCCACCGGCGGGCCCCGTTTCACCTTGTCGAAGATCGGCTTAGGGCCGGCCTCCGAGCCTGAAGCTCTATCGCGGGCCTGCGCCCGTTGTCACGCTCGCGCGCCGAAATATTCGTGCCTGCGCCTCAGCCGCCGCCCGCCACCGCCGCCTGTGGCGAGCCGTTTCGGGAGACGAAGTAGGTGTAGGACAGCGTCATCTCGCCGATGTCGGCGATATCGGCATCCTGGCGCAGCTTCGGGTCGACGTAGAACACCAGCGGGAAGTCCATGGTCTCGCCCGGCTGGAGCGTGTGCTCGTCGAAGCAGAAGCACTGGATCTTCACGAAGTAGCTGCCCATCAGGCCGGGCTGCACGTTGAAGGTCGCGATGCCGGTGGACGGCTTCGGGCCGACGTTCTTGACCTTGAAGAACACCGTCTTGGTCTCGCCCGGCACGGCCTCGACGCTCGGCGCCTCCGGCTGAAAGCGCCACGACAGGTTCGGGGCGACGTTGGTGTCGAACTTGACCGTCACCGGCTTGGTCGCAGCCGTGTCGCCGGAGGTCGTGAGCGCCAGCCCCTTGCGCGGCGTGCCGTCATAGCCCGTTGCCTTGCAGAACAGGTCGTAGAGCGGCACCGAGGCGAAGGCGAGCCCGGTCATGCCGACGACGACGCTTGCGCAGGCGATGGCCGTCCAGCGCACCGTTTTCGCGGTTCGTGCCGCTTGGTCGCTCATGCCCGGCGCCCGATCACAGCGGTCGCTCGAGGATTTGCGGACCGAGCTTGGCGATCGTCAGCACGAAGAACAGGACGACGAGGGCGCCGAGGGTCAACGCGATGGCGATCGAGCGCTTGCGCCGCGCCTGGACCTCGGCGGGGGTCAGCTGTCGAACGGAGAACTCCGGATGCTCGGCCATGGCGCGTCAGACGCCGACGGCGCGGAACAGGCCGAAGCCGTGCTCGGCGAGCAGGGCGGCGAACAGCAGCAGCAGGTAGAGGATCGAGAAGCCGAACAGGCCCATCGCCGCCCGGCGCTCGGGCTCGCCCTCGCGCAGGCGGAACACCTGGATCGCGCCGGCCAGCATGCCGAGACCGCCGAGGGCCGAGATCACCGCGTAGAGCCAGCCGCCGAAACCCAGCGCCACCGGCGACATGCCGAGCGGCACGAGCAGCAGCGTGTACCAGACGATCTGGCGGCGAGTCGAATCGGGACCGGCGACGTTCGGCATCATTGGGATGCCGGCCTTGGCGTAGTCGCCGCTCTTCACGAGCGCGAGCGCCCAGAAGTGGGGCGGCGTCCAGATGAAGATGATCGCGAACAGGATGATCGAGTCGAGACTGACGGTGCCCGTGACGGCGGCCTGACCGACGATCGGCGGCAGGGCGCCGGCGGCGCCGCCGATGACGATGTTCTGCGCGGTCGCCCGCTTCAGCCACATCGAATAGACGACGGCGTAGAACACGATGGTGAAGGCCAGGAGCCCGGCGGCGAGCCAGTTCGAGGCGAGGCCGAGAATCAGCACCGAGCCGACCGAGAGCACCATGCCGAAGGCGAGCGCCTCGTTCGGCAGGATCCGGCCTGCCGGGATCGGGCGCGTGGCGGTGCGCGTCATCAGCGCGTCGATGTCGGCGTCCCACCACATGTTGAGGCAGCCCGAGGCACCAGCACCGACGGCGATCATCAGCAGCGAGATGCCCGCGATGATCGGATTCACGCTCGGGTGCGAGACCACCATGCCGACGAGGGCCGTGAAGATCACCAGCACCATCACGCGCGGCTTCAGCAGCGCGAAGAAATCCGAGACTTCACCGCCTGCCGCAGATGCGGTGGGATTGAAGCCCTGAGCGTCGGCGGGAAGGCTGTTCGTCAGGCTCGACATGAAAACCGTATTTTTCGATGTGCTGAACGTGATCGTTCAGGCCTGCGCGGTCGGTACCGTCGCATCGCCCTTTCCGGGAGGCCTGGCTCTTGGGCCGTGGCCTCCGGGAAAGAGCGAGGACCGCCGGAGCGGTCCTCGCGATCGTCTCGGTGTCGGGAGTAGGGCCTTAGTGGGCCGGCTCGTCGACGATCCGGGGCAGCGTCTCGTACTGGTGGAAGGGCGGCGGCGAGGACAGCGTCCATTCCAGCGTCGTCGCACCCTCGCCCCACGGGTTGGCGGCAGCGCGCTTGCTGGAGCGGAAGGCCAGGATCACGCCGATGAAGAACACCACCATGCCGAGCGCGAAGATATGCCCGCCCCAGGTCGCGACCTTGTGCCAGGGGGCGAAGGCCTCCGGGTAGTCGGCGTAGCGGCGCGGCATGCCGGCGAGGCCGAGGAAGTGCATCGGGAAGAACAGGATGTTCGCGCCGATGAAGGCCAGCCAGAAGTGCAGCTTGCCGGCCCACTCGGGGATGACGTGGCCGGTCATCTTCGGGAACCAGTAGTAGACACCGGCGAAGATGATGAACACGGCGCCCAGCGAGAGCACGTAGTGGAAGTGCGCGACCACGTAGTAGGTGTCGTGCAGGTACTTATCGACCGCCGAGTTCGCGAGCACGACGCCGGTGACGCCGCCGACCGTGAACAGGAAGATGAAGCCCACCGCCCAGTGCATCGCCGCGGTGAAGCGGATCGAACCGCCCCACATCGTCGCGATCCAGGAGAAGATCTTCACGCCGGTCGGCACCGCGATCACCATGGTGGCGAACACGAAGTAGGATTGCGTCTGGAGCGACAGGCCGACGGTGTACATGTGGTGCGCCCACACGACGAAGCCGACGACGCCGATGGCGACCATGGCGTAGGCCATGGCGAGGTAGCCGAACACGGGCTTCTTCGAGAACGTCGCGATGATGTGCGAGACGATGCCGAAGGCCGGCAGGATCATCACGTACACCTCGGGGTGACCGAAGAACCAGAACAGGTGCTGGTAGAGCACCGGGTCGCCGCCGCCCTCGGGGGCGAAGAAGGTCGTGCCGAAGTTGCGGTCCGTCAGCAGCATGGTGATCGCGCCGGCGAGAACCGGGAGCGAGAGCAACAGCAGGAACGCGGTGACGAGCTCGGCCCAGGCGAACAGCGGCATCTTGTGCAGCGTCATGCCCGGAGCGCGCATGTTGAGGATCGTCGTGATGAAGTTGATCGCGCCGAGGATCGAGCCGGCACCGGCGAGGTGCAGCGAGAAGATCGCGAAGTCGACGGCGGGGCCGGGATGGCCCGAGGCCGACAGCGGCGGATAGACGGTCCAGCCCGTACCAGCACCGCTCGCACCCGGCGCGCCCTCGACGAAGAGGGAGCAGATCAGGCTGCAGAAGCCGGCGACGGTGAGCCAGAACGAGATGTTGTTCATGCGCGGGAACGCCATGTCCGGCGCGCCGATCATGAGGGGCACGAACCAGTTGCCGAAGCCGCCGATCAGCGCCGGCATCACCATGAAGAACACCATGATGAGGCCGTGACCCGTGACGAAGACGTTATAGGTCTGCGGGTTGGTGAAGTACTGGAGGCCCGGCTCTTCCATCTCCATCCGGATACCGAAGGAGAGGAATGCGCCGATGCAGCCCGCGAAGAACGCGAACAGCAGGTAGAGGGTGCCGATGTCCTTGTGGTTCGTCGAGAGGAACCAACGGGCGAAGAAGGACGGCTTGTGATCGTCGTGGGCATCATGCCCGGCATGTGCTGCGGCGGTTGCCATCGATGCTGACCTTAACTCGGGTATCGTGTGATCAGGCGAAAGGAGCGGGACAGGGCGAGGCCCGTCCCGCGAGCGGCCTCACTTGGCCGCGGCGAGCTTCGAGCCGTCGTCGATCGCGGCGAACTTGGTCTTGGCTTCCTTCAGCCACTCGGCATAGGCCTGATCGCTGACCACCTTCACGACGATCGGCATGTAGGCATGACGCATGCCGCAGAGCTCCGAGCACTGGCCGTGATAGACGCCCTCGCGGTCGGCCTTGAACCACAGTTCGTTCAGGCGGCCGGGGATGGCGTCGACCTTGCCGCCGAAGGACGGCATCGCCCAGGAGTGGATCACGTCGGTCGAGGTCACCTGGACCTTCACGACCTTGTTCACCGGGACGACCATCTCGTTGTCGGTCTGGAGCAGCTTCGGCTCCTTCTCTTCATCGATGTTGGCGTCGAAGGTGAAGCCGCCGTCTTCGCCGGCCTTCGGATAGTCGTAGGACCAGTACCAGGCGTGGCCGGTGGCCTTCACGGTCACGTCGGCGGTGGGGATGATCAGCTGCGTGCGCAGGGTGCGGAACGAGGGAATCGCAACGCCGACGAGGATCAGGACCGGGATGATGGTCCAGGCGATCTCGATCGCGGTGTTGTGCGTCGTGCGCGACGGCGTCGGGTTGGCCTTCTCGTTGAAGCGGTAGACGCAGTAGAGAAGCAGCCCGAGCACGAAGAGCGAGATGGCGAAGGCGAGCCAGTGCAGCACGTGCTCGAAGTTCATGAGATCGAGAGCCTCGGCCGTCACCGGCGTCTGCCGGCCCATCTGCCACGGCACGGGAACGCCGGGCTCCGCCGCGAAGGCGGCGGTGGACGTGACGAGGAGGGCGCCGATCGCGGCAAGCCCCCATTGAGACCGATGTTTCGCCTGCACCGTCCGCATGTGCCTCTCGTGGCTCCCCGTTATTGTCTTGATTTCGTTACCGCACGTTCGCAGATAGCGTCGGTGCGGTGCCGAGGTCCGGTCGAGGCGCAACAGCCGTGTTCGGCTCTCATCGCGAGACTGATGGACGGCGACGTAGAACCATACTGATCACAATCACGCAACCGCCAAGAGCGTCGCACGGCTCCGTTTGACGCATGTCTGGCGGCGGATGAAGCGGGCCCTTTTGGACGTCGGCGGCCATTTTTGCTGCGGCTCACCACCTGAGAGTGCGAAGGTTTCGCGATGCAATCGAGCGAGACGGAGACCCTGCAGTCCGAGCCTCCGACGAGCCTACGCGTCCCGACCCTCGTCATTGCCTATGACGATGCCGTCCCGCGCGCCGACAACCGGTCGTTGGCCGTCGAGACGCCGGTAAACGTCGTCTACGGCAGCGTGCCCTACGCGGTGATGATGACGACGCCCGCCGACCTCGCGGATTTCGCCTACGGCTTCAGCCTGACGGAGGGCATCGTCGAGAGCGCCGCGGAAATCCGTTCGGCGACGGTCGAGTCCGGCGAAGACGGCCTGCGCCTGCTGGTCGATCTCGCGCCGGGGCGGCTGCGCGAGCACCTCGCCCGTAAGCGCGCCATCAGCGGCCGGACCGGCTGCGGCGTCTGCGGCATCGAGGATCTCGCCGCGCTCCCGTTGGCCGCGCCGCGCAGCGGCAAGGGGCCGGACGTCGCGGTTGCGGCGATCAAAACGGCGCTCGACGGTCTCCACGCCGAACAAACCCTCGGTCGGGAGACGCGCGCCGTGCACGCCGCGGCCTGGGCCCGTCTCGACGGCTCGCTCGTCGCGGTCCGCGAAGACGTCGGCCGGCACAATGCGTTGGACAAGCTGATCGGCGCCCTGATGCGGGCGGGCGAGGACGCCGACCAGGGCTTCCTCGTCATCACCAGCCGGTGCTCGTTCGAGATGGTGGAGAAGGCGGCCACCTACGGCGCCTCCGTGATCGTAGCGATCTCCGCGCCGACCTCGCTGGCGATCGAGCGCGCCCGGCTTCACGATATGACGCTCTGCGCCATCGCCCGCTCCGACACGCTCACGGTGTTCGCGGGACGGGAGCGTCTTGTGCTCGGCACCTGACAAGGCAGCCGGCGCGGCGTCTTCTCCCAAAAACCCGGAAGACTCAGTTCGCGACGGCGGGTGCGGCCTCGCCGCCGCCGGGCACGACGATCGTACCGCCGATGACGCGGACGTTGCGCTTCGGCTCGGATGCCGGCGGGTCCTGCCAGCCCTGATTCGCACCGTCCTTTGCGGCGGACGCCTTGTCCGCGCGCTTCTCCTCGGCCGGCTTGTCGCTTGCGGCCTTCTCGGCAGCGGCAGGCCGGTTCGCGGCCGGCGTCATCGCAGCAGGCTCCGCCTTCGTCACCTCGGGTGCGACCACCTTCGCGGCGTCAGGCGCCTTGGCCGTCTCCGGCGCCTTGGCGGCGGCCGGCTCGGAAGGCGTCGTCTGCGGAAGCGGCGCTTCGGGCGAGACGCTCGGCGCGACGGGCTTGACCGGCGGCGTCAGCTTGGCGGTTTTGCGCTGGGGCGCGGGAGCCCGGGCCCTGTCGCCCTTGGCCGTCTCGCCCCGCAGGCCCGCCCTGCCATCCGGGTTCACGCCGAACGTGCCGCCCTCAGTGGCGCCCGGTCGCGACGGGAGGCCCGGAGCGCGCTCGATCTCGGCATGGAGCGAGGGCCGCGGCAGCGGGATGTCACCCGGTGGCAGCAGGCCTTCCGGAGCTCGGCTGCCACGGCGCGGCGCCACATCCTCCTCGGTCCAGCCATAACCGGGAGCGGACCGGGCGACGCGAGCGGAGGGATAGTAGGGCGTATCGAGACGCTCGCGGCCGACGATGCCGCCCTCGCGGGCATCGACGAACAGCCGGACGCGGCTGCCCGCCGGGTTGGTCGCCTCGACGACATAGGCGCGTCCGTCGAAGCGCGGCCGAGCGATCTCGGTGAAGCCGCGATCCTGCAGCCGATAGACGACGGCGCGCGGGGGGATCGGCGGCGGATCGTCCTCGAAGGCCGGCCCAGGATAGGTGCGCATGTAGCCGTAGGCGAACTGCGCGGAAGCGTCGCTCGCGGCGACGAGCGAGAGAACCGCCGATCCGAGCAGCGCGCAGCGGACGCGTCGAGAATTGGAATGGGACGGGTGTGTTCGGCGCATGGATGCCATGTGGCTTCTCTCTGGCCCCCAGATTTTTGGCCCCCGGAGCGATCCCGTCCGGCCTCGACCGGAGGCGGGCCCTGCGGCCGCGAGCGCCTCCGGTCCGTTCAGCGGAGTCGTTGCCCCGCATTGCCCCTGTGATCGGCTGCCCTGCTTCAACCAGCCGATCGGGGCGGAAATGCGGGACGATTGCGGCGGCATCAGGCAAGGTCGCGCGGCGGTCGCGTCATGCGGACGCGGGCCGGGGCCGAGAGCGCGATTCACCCTTGTGCTAAAGCGTGATTGCCGGCGCGGCGGGGCTCTTGCTGGACTCGATAAAATCTGGCAACGTCGATTTTTAGGACAGGAACACTGTCCTTTTCTCGGGATGCCGAAGACGGGCAGGAGCGGTTGGCGTGACCGACGCGATGTCGAAACGAACCGATATGCCGATTGCCGACGCGGCGATCAGGGCGAACGCCGGCTGACGACGCCGACGTGACGCCCGCGGGTTGCGGGCGCTTCCCTCCAAGAGTGCCGAGCCGACCCGATCGCGACGACCGTACGATTCCCGGCCGCCATATGGCGTTCGGGCACGAAACATGCTCGCATCCCCGGCCGGATCCGGCGGGACGATCGGAGAACGGGATTGGACATGAGCGGAATCGCATCCGGAGGATCGATGCCCCACGCCGCTGACGAGAGCGATCGGCCCGTGCCGTCGCGCCACGCCGGCCCCGCGCCTCTGGTGGTGCGCGATCCCGCCATGCCGAAGTCCCAGGGCATGTACGATCCCTCGCAGGAGCACGACGCCTGCGGCGTCGGCTTCGTCGCGGACATGCACGACCGGCGCACGCACGCCATCGTGCAGCAGGGCCTGAAGATCCTGGAGAATCTCGACCATCGCGGCGCTGTCGGCGCCGATCCGAAGATGGGCGACGGCTGCGGCATCCTCACCCAGATCCCGCACGGCTTCTTCGCGGAGGAATGCTCGCGTCTCGGCTTCGAGCTTCCCGAGGCCGGCCGCTACGCCATCGGCCAGTTCTTCATGCCGAAGAACGACCAGGCCCGCGCGGTCATCGAGGACATCGTCCAGAAGGTGCTGGCCGAGGAAGGCCTGCCGCTGGTCGGCTGGCGCGACGTGCCCGTCGAGCCGGAGGATCTCGGCCAGGCGGTCAAGGAGACCGAGCCGCATCACCGCCAGCTCTTCATCGGCTGCCCGGCGGCGATCACCGATCAGGATGCCTTCGAGCGTCGCGTCTACATCGCCCGCAAGGCGATCTCGGGCCGCGTCTACGGCCTCGACGACACCCGCGTGCACGAATTCTATCCGGTTTCGGTCTCGACCCGGACCATCGTCTACAAGGGCATGGTGCTGGTGCATCAGCTCGGCGAGTACTTCCTCGACCTCAAGGACGAGCGCTTCGTATCGGCGCTGGCCCTCGTCCACCAGCGCTTCGCCACCAACACCTTCCCGACCTGGCGGCTGTCGCACCCCTACCGGCTGGTGGCGCATAACGGCGAGATCAACACGCTGCGCGGCAACGTGAACTGGATGAAGGCGCGGCAGGCCAGCGTCGATTCCGACCTCTTCGGCAACGACATCTCGAAGATCTGGCCGATCTCCTACGAGGGACAGTCCGACACGGCGTGCTTCGACAACGCCCTCGAGTTCCTGGTGATGGGCGGCTACTCGCTGTCCCACGCCATGATGATGCTCATCCCCGAGGCCTGGGCGGGCAACCCGCTCATGACCGAGGAGCGGCGTGCCTTCTACGAGTATCACGCCGCCCTGATGGAGCCGTGGGACGGCCCGGCCGCCGTGGCCTTCACCGACGGCCGCCAGATCGGCGCGACGCTGGACCGCAACGGCCTGCGCCCGGCCCGCTACATCGTCACCGACGACGGCCTCGTCGTGCTCGCCTCCGAGATGGGCGTGCTGCCGATCCCCGACGAGAAGATTGTCCAGTCCTGGCGCCTACAGCCGGGCCGGATGCTGCTGATCGATCTGGAGAAGGGCCGCATCGTCTCGGACGAGGAACTCAAGGAAGAGCTCGCCGCGGCGCATCCCTACGCCGAATGGGTCAAGAACACCCAGATCGTGCTGGAGGACCTGCACCCGATCCAGCCGCGCGCCTCGCGCTCGGACGTGACCCTGCTCGATCGTCAGCAGGCCTTCGGCTACACCCAGGAAGACCTCAAGCTGCTGATGGCGCCCATGGCCGTGACCGGCCAGGAAGCCGTCGGCTCGATGGGCTCCGACACGCCGCTGGCACCGCTCTCGGACAAGCCGAAGCCGCTGTTCAGCTACTTCAAGCAGAACTTCGCGCAGGTCACGAACCCGCCGATCGACCCGATCCGCGAGGAGGCCGTGATGAGCCTCGTCTCGTTCATCGGCCCGCGCCCCAACCTGCTCGACATGGAAGGCGCCTCCCGCCGCAAGCGGCTGGAGGTGCGCCAGCCGATTCTCACAAACGGCGATTTGGAAAAAATCCGGTCGATCTCGCATTTCGAGGACCGCTTCGACACCAAGACCCTCGACATCACCTTCCCCGCCGAGACCGGCGCGTCGGCGATGGAGGGTGCTCTCGACCGACTCTGCGACCGGGCCGAGGTCGCGGTGCGCGGCGGCTACAACATCATCATCCTGTCCGACCGCGCGGTCGGGCCGGACCGCATCCCGATTCCGGCGCTGCTCGCGACCGCGGCGGTGCACAACTACCTGATCCGCAAGGGGCTTCGTACCTCGGTCGGGCTCGTCATCGAGTCGGGCGAGCCGCGCGAGATCCACCATTTCGCGTGTCTGGCCGGCTACGGCGCCGAGGCGATCAACCCGTATCTCGCCTTCGAGACGCTGATCGCGATGAAGGACGAGTTCCCGCCGGATCTCACCGACGACGAGATCGTCTACCGCTACATCAAGTCGATCGATAAGGGCCTGCTCAAGGTCATGTCCAAGATGGGCATCTCGACCTACCAATCCTATTGCGGCGCGCAGATCTTCGACGCCATCGGCCTGAACTCGGCCTTCGTCGCCCGCGACTTCTTCGGGACCGCGACGACGGTCGAGGGCATCGGCATGGCCGAGGTCGCCCAGGAGACGACGATCCGCCACCGCGACGCCTTCGGCGACGCGCCGATCTACCGGCATGCCCTCGATGTCGGCGGCGAGTACGCCTATCGCCTGCGCGGCGAGACCCACACCTGGACGCCCGACACCGTCGCCACCCTGCAGCACGCCGTGCGGATGGGCGCGGACGACCGCTATCGCGAATACGCCCGGCTCGTGAACGAGCAGGAGAACCACCTCAAGACCCTGCGTGGGCTGTTCCGGATCAGCACCGCCGAGGACATCGGTCGCACGCCGGTGCCGCTCGACGAGGTCGAGCCGGCCTCCGAGATCGTGAAGCGCTTCGCCACGGGCGCGATGTCCTACGGGTCGATCTCGAAGGAAGCGCACGAGACGCTCGCCATCGCGATGAACTCGTTCGGCGGCCGCTCGAATTCGGGCGAAGGCGGCGAGGAGCCGCGCCGCTTCATCACCGGGCCGGACGGGCGCTCGCGCCGCTCGGCGATCAAGCAGGTCGCCTCGGGCCGCTTCGGCGTCACCACCGAGTACCTCGTCAACGCCGACATGATGCAGATCAAGGTCGCGCAGGGAGCGAAGCCCGGCGAGGGCGGCCAGTTGCCCGGCCACAAGGTCGACGCCAAGATCGCCAAGGTTCGCTACGCCACCCCCGGCGTCGGCCTGATCTCGCCGCCGCCGCACCACGACATCTACTCGATCGAGGATCTGGCCCAGCTGATCTTCGACCTGAAGAACGTGAATCCTGCGGCAGACGTTTCCGTGAAGCTGGTGTCCGAAGTCGGCGTCGGCACGGTGGCGGCCGGCGTCGCCAAGGCCCGCGCCGACCACATCACGATCTCCGGCTTCGACGGCGGCACGGGTGCGGCCCCGCTGACCTCGCTCAAGCATGCTGGCGGTCCCTGGGAGACCGGTCTCGCCGAGACGCAGCAGACGCTCGTCCTGAACAACCTGCGCGGCCGCGTGGCGCTCCAGGCCGATGGCGGCATCCGCACCGGCAAGGACGTGCTGATCGCCGTGCTGCTCGGCGCCGACCAGATCGGCTTCTCGACCGCGCCGTTGATCGCGGCCGGTTGTATCATGATGCGCAAGTGCCACCTCAACACCTGCCCAGTCGGCGTCGCCACGCAGGACCCTGTGCTGCGCAAGCGCTTCAAGGGCACGCCCGAGCACGTGGTGAACTACTTCTTCTTCGTCGCCGAAGAGGTGCGCGAGCTCATGGCCGCGATGGGCTTCACCAAGGTCGAGGACCTGATCGGCCGCTCCGATCTCCTCAACAAGCGTGACGCCATCGAGCACTGGAAGGCCCGCGGCCTCGACTTCTCCAAACTGTTCCACCGTCCCGATGTCGGGCCGGACGTGGCGATCCGCTGGACCAGCCGGCAGAACCACCCGATCGACAAGGTCCTCGACCGTCGCCTGATCGAAGGCGCCAAGAACGCCATTGAGACCGGCGAACCGGTGGTGCTGACCGACGTGATCCGGAACTCCGACCGTGCCGCCGGGGCGATGCTCTCCGGCATGGTCGCCAAGGCACACGGCCACGAGGGCCTGCCCGACGACACCATCACGGTGAAGCTCGCCGGCACAGCCGGCCAGAGCTTCGGGGCCTGGGTCGCGGCCGGCGTGACCATCGAGCTGACCGGCCACGGCAACGACTATGTCGGCAAGGGCCTATCGGGCGGCAAGCTGATCATCCGCCCGAGCGAGGCCCTGAAGTCCGACCCGTCGCGCACGATCATGGCCGGCAACACCGTGCTCTACGGCGCCATCGCCGGCGAGTGCTACATCCGCGGCTCGGCCGGCGAGCGCTTCGCCGTGCGCAATTCCGGCGCGATCACGGTGGTCGAGGGCATGGGCGACCATGGCTGCGAGTACATGACCGGCGGCGTCGTAGTCTCGATCGGCGAGACCGGGCGCAACTTCGCGGCCGGCATGTCGGGCGGCATCGCCTACGTGCTCGACGAGGACGGCTCGTTCACCGCGCGCTGCAACCTCTCGATGGTCGATCTCGAACCGGTGGAGGAGGAGGACGACGTCATGCGTCGTTACCACCAGGACGGCGACCTCGAGACCAAGGGCCGCGTCGATCTCCTCGCCGACATGTCGGGCCACGACGAGGAGCGGCTGAGCCAGCTCCTGACCAACCATCTCAAGTACACCGGCTCGCCCAAAGCCAAGCTGATCCTCGACGACTGGGCGACCTACCGCACCAAGTTCGTCAAGGTGATGCCGGTCGAGTACCGTCGGGCGCTGCGCGAGATGGAAGCGGCCCGGATGCCGATGGCGGCGGAGTGATGTGACCGAGACGACCGGACAAGGCCGGTCGTCATTGCAGCAAAAGACGGACGTGTCAGGCCGCGCGCGCAGCGCGGATGCCGGCCGCTAAGGGTTGATCGATGGGCAAGGTCACGGGTTTCCTCGAATACGACCGGCAGGAGCAGAAGTATCAGCTCGCCGCCGACCGTGTTCGCCACTTCCGCGAGTTCACGCTGCCGCTCGACGAGCACGATCTCGCCAAGCAGGCGGCGCGCTGCATGGATTGCGGCATTCCGTTCTGCCACGGCCCCACCGGCTGTCCGGTCCACAACCAGATCCCGGACTGGAACGACCTCGTCTTCCAGTCCGACTGGGAGGAGGCCGCGCGCAACCTGCACTCCACCAACAACTTCCCGGAATTCACCGGTCGCGTCTGCCCCGCACCCTGCGAAGAGGCCTGCACGCTGAACCTCGAAAACCAGCCGGTGGCGATCAAGACCATCGAGCAGGCGATCGCGGACCGGGCCTGGAACAACGGCTGGGTGAAGCCCGAGCCATCCGCCATCCGCACCGGCAAGCGCGTCGCCGTGATCGGCTCCGGTCCCGCCGGCATGGCGGCCGCCCAGCAGCTCGCCCGGGTCGGCCACGACACCCATCTATTCGAGCGCGAGCCGAAGGCCGGCGGCCTGCTCCGTTACGGCATCCCCGACTTCAAGATGGAGAAGCGCCACATCGACCGGCGCGTGAAGCAGATGGAGGCCGAGGGGGTCGTCTTCCACTACAAGGTCAATGTCGGCGTCGATAAATCGGTCGAGGAGCTGACGGCCGAGTTCGACGCCGTGCTGTTCTGCGGTGGGGCCGAGGAGCCGCGCAACCCGCAGCTTCCCGGCCAGGAGCTCGAAGGCGTGCACTACGCCATGCCCTACCTCGTCCAATCGAACCGGCGCGTGGGCGCCGAGCCGATGCCCGGCAACGGCGAATTGCCGATCCTGGCCGCCAGCAAGAACGTCGTCGTGATCGGCGGCGGCGACACCGCATCCGATTGCGTGGGCACGGCTTTCCGCCAGGGCGCACTTTCGGTGACGCAGCTCGACATCCGCCCGCGTCCGCCCGAGCGCGAGGACAAGCTGACCGTCTGGCCATATTGGCCGACGAAGATGCGGACCTCGTCCTCGCAAGCCGAGGGCGCCGAGCGCGAGTTCCAGGCTGCTACCCTGCGGCTCGAAGGCAACCGCAAGGGTCGCCTCACCGGCGTCGTCTGCGCTCGGGTCGACGACAAGCGTCAGCCAATCCCTGGCAGCGAGTTCGTACTGCCGGCCGACCTCGTGTTCATGGCAATCGGTTTCGCGAGCCCGCTGCACAAGGGCATGGTCGCGGATTCCGGCGTCACCCTCGACAAGCGCGGCAACGTGCTGGCGAACGAGGAGGACTACCGGACCTCACAGCCCAAGATCTACTCGGCCGGCGACATGCGGCGCGGACAGTCCCTGGTGGTCTGGGCGATCCGCGAAGGGCGTCAGGCGGCGCGCTCGATCGACGAGGCGCTGATGGGCGAGAGCGTCCTGCCGCGCTGAAGTCTCAAGCCGGTCCGGCGCTTCGCAGGACCGGCTGTCTCATTGATCCCTCGAAGAAACCTCAAAAAATCAGCCCGGCGGCCATTTGAAGTCGTCGGCGCGGCCGGGTTGCGGCAGCGGGGCGGCGCCGCGCTGCATCGTCCGCTCGACCGTGCCTAGGGCGTCGCCTTCGCGGGGCCGGCTGCTGATCAGCGTCCCACCCGGCGAGACCTCGGCGCGGCCGAGCGGCACGACCGGGCCCGAGGCGGGCTTGACCGGCAGGCTCGGGATGCCGGGCGGCTCGGGCAGGCTCGGCAGCATCGCGGTGATCTTGCGGTCGATTGTCGAGCTGTCGTCGAGACTTGGCCCGGATTCGAGGGGAGCCCCGGAGGGGACCGCAGCGACGGCGGGCGGCTCGACGGGCAGCGTGCCGTTGGCGCCCATCATGCGCTTCAGCTCGAGATCGGCGAAGTGGGCGACCTTGCGGGCGCCGGGATTGGTGAAGTGGATGCCGTCGGCGGTGCGCAGGGTGGCGCGCTGGCCGTCGAGGTCGGGGCCGGTCGCGGTGTAGCGGTTGCGGTCGTCGACGAAGCCCGGCCAGATGTCGACATAGGTCTGCCCGGCCCTCTGGATGCGCTCGCGCGCGATGTCGTTGATGGTCGCCAAGTCCTTGGTGAGCAGCTCGAACCGTACGGGCGGCACGCTCACCCAGATCAGTGGGACCTTATGGTCGGTAAAGACCTTGGCGACGGCATCGACCCGGGCGGCATAGATTTCGCGCCACTTGTCGCTCAGCGGCTCGAAGCTTTCTCCGCCCTCGCGGATAGCCTGCCGGTCATTTACGCCGACCATGAAGAGGCCGTAGGCGGTCTTCGGGTTGGCGTTGAGATAGTCGTCGGCCGCCTTGGCCCAATCGACGACGTCCTTGCGCACGATGCCGCTGTCGCCGCGCGAGCGGTCGATCACCGCGACGTCGGCGTTGTCGCGAAAAACGTCGTCCAAGCCCTTGGAAAGATAGGAGGCGAGAGAGTCGCCGAAGACCGCGACCTGGACGGTGGGGGCGGTTTTCGCGGGAGCCGGCGGGAGTGGCTTGGCGACGCTGGGCGCGGGGCTGGGCGTGCGCTTGCGGGCGACGGGAGCCTCCTGTCCGCTCGACCCGACGGAGGGCGGACGCGGACGCGCAGGCCGACTGTAAGTCCTTGGCGCGACTTCACGATTCGGCTGGACCTGCTGCTGCGGGCGGTCCTCCCAGGGCCAGTAGAACTGGCGCGGAGCCTCCTGCGGGGGAGCGTAGCGGCGGTCTTCGCGGACGGCGCGGCGGCGCGGCGCGTAATACGGGTCGCGCGGCGCGTCGTAGCTGTCGCCCCACTGCGCCCGGACCCCTTGCACGGGCGTCAGAAATGCCGCGGCTGCGAGGAGCGCGACGGTCGCGAGATGCCTCGGTGAGAAGGCCATACGGCTGCCCGTTCTGCTGCGCCGAAGGAAGGCCGGCGCATGCTGCCTGAGATCGTCACGGTGATCGCCAGGATGATAACCCAGATGCGCACCGTGTCGAACACGGGGGCCGAAACGGCGGCTCAGCGCCGTCCAGCCACGTGCGCCAGCAGCGCCGGCCCCGCGTAACCGTCGGCCGGCAGCCCGGCCCGGATCTGGTACTGCCGCACGGCCTCGCGCAGTTTCGGGCCGGCCCGGCCGTCGAACTCGCCGCTGTAGAATCCGCCGGCCGCAAGCCCCTCCTGCAGCGACTTCAACCCCGCGTTGTCGAGCCGGGCCGCGCCGCTCGGCCAAGGGGCGGCGAGCGCCGGTGCGCCGGAGAGCCGGTCGGCGAGGTGGCCGACGGCAAGGGCGTAGGAATCGCTGGTGTTGTAGACTCGGATCACCTCGAAATTGTCGGTGATCAGAAACACCGGCCCGCCGAGGCCGCCGGGCAGGAACAGCGAACCGGTGCCGTTCGCCGGCCACGCCTTGCCGTCGGTCCGCTTGACGCCGCGCCGGCCAAAATCCGAAAAGTCGCCCTTGTAGCGGCTCAGGTCGAAATCCGGCGGCAGCCGCACCTCGTAGCCCCAGGAATAGGCCGGGTTCCAGCCGATCTCTTTCAGATAATGCCCGATCGAGGCCAGCGAATCGGCCTGCGAGCCCCAGATGTCGCGATGCCCGTCGCCGTCGAAATCGACCGCGTATGTCAGGAACACCGAGGGCAGGAACTGCACCTGCCCCATGGCCCCGGCCCAGGAGCCCTTCATCCTGTCGGGCGTGATGTCCCCCCGCTCCAGGATCTCCAGGGCCGCCAGGATTTCGGCCCGGAAGATATCGCCGCGGTGCCGTGCATAGGCGAGGCTCGCCAGCGCCCGCACCACCGGCAAAGTGCCGGGGCTCGTGCCGAAATCCGATTCGATGCCCCAGAACGCGAGCATGACCCAGCGCGGCACGCCGTAGTTCTTTTCGATTTTCGCGAGCGTCTCCGCGAGCCGTGCGGCATGCGCCCGCCCGCGGTCGAGCCGCCCGGGCGAGATTGCGCCGACGAGATACTCCCAGACCGGCCGGCTGAACTCGCTCTGCTTCTTCGTGCGCCCGATGACGTCGGGGTCTGGGGCAGTGACGTCGCGGAACGCGGCGTCAAAGGTCGTTTGCGAGATGCCGCGGGCCTGGGCGTCGGGGCGGAGAGCGTCGAGGAAGGCGCGGAAGTCGGGGTCGGCGGCTGCGAGCGCGCGGCGGTTTCCGACGGACGCGGCAAGCCCGACGACCGACACGAGAATCGCACGGCGGTGCCAGCGCGACTCCCCTCCCCCCTCTGCGGGGGAGGGTGGCCCGCGAAGCGGGTCGGGAGAGGGGAGCAACATATCTGGAAGCGTCGCTCCCCTCTCCCGACCCTCGCTCACCCCATGTCGGGCCTGCCCGACATGGGCATCAAGAGGACAGATCTCGGGCAAGCCCGAGGTCTTTCGGGGGAGAGGGTTTCGCGCAGCGTCGGCACCCTTCGTCATCACACCCGGTTCCGCTTCACCAAGGCATCTTCCCAATCCAGCGCCTGCCGCACGATGCCGTCGAGGTCGTCGTGCTTCGGCACCCAGCCAAGTTCGTTGCGGATCCGGTCCGCTCCCGCCACGATCTGCGCCGGATCGCCGGCCCGGCGCGGTGAAAGCCTGACCTCGAAATCCTTGCCCGAGACGCGCTTCACCACCTCGATCACCTCCAGCACCGAATAGCCGCGCCCGTAGCCGCAATTCAGCGTCAGGCTGTCGCCGCCGCCGCGCAGGTGGTTCAGCGCGACGAGATGCGCCTCGGCGAGGTCCGAGACCTGGATGTAGTCGCGGAGGCACGAACCGTCCGGCGTCGGGTAGTCCGTGCCGTAGACGTCGAGATGCGTGCGCTGCCCGAGTGCCGCCTGCGTCGCGACCTTGATCAGGTGCGTGGCGTTCGGTGTCGACTGGCCGGAGCGCCCGCGCGGGTCGGCCCCGGCGACGTTGAAGTAGCGCAGGATGACGTAGCTGAAGCCGTGCGCCTTGGCCGCGTCGGCGATCATCCACTCGCTCATCAGCTTCGAGCGGCCGTAGGGGTTGATCGGGTTGGTGGCCAGATTCTCCGGCACCGGCACGGTCTCGGGCTCGCCGTAGACCGCCGCGGTCGATGAGAAGATGACGTGCTTGACGCCCTCCTGCACCGCCGTCTCGATCAGCGCCCGCGTCTTGACGGTGTTGGCAAGGTAGTAGTGCAGCGGGTCGGTCACCGAGTCCGGCACCACGATCCGCGCCGCGAAATGCGCCAGCGCCTCGATCTCATGCTCGCGGATGGTTTTGGCGACGAGCTCTTGGTCGGCCACGTCGCCCACCACCAGTGTCACCTCGGGCGGCAGCGCCCAATCGAAGCCGGTGGAGAGATCGTCGATCACCACGACATCGTCGTGCCCGGCATCGATCAGCGCGAGCACCATGTGGCTGCCGATATAGCCGGCGCCTCCCGTGACCAGTACCGCCATCGTGTTTCAGGTCCCCACAGTTGCAGGTTGACGCTACACAATGGTGGGGCGCGGATGAAGCACCATCGACTGCTTACGGTCGGCAGAGCAAACCGTCGTCGGCATCGCTCAGCCAAGCCAAGGCACGGTGCGCTTGACCGAAAGGGACGCCTTCCGGATGTCTCCCGAGTATCGGCTGACGGGTCACGACGGCGCCGTACGCATCTCGCGGGAATTCCCTCTCAGGCACGTTTTGCCCACAGTGAAGCCAGCCAACGCCGTGCTATGTAATCTCAGCCACAACGCGTCCCGACGCACGCCACAAACGGGTCCCGCTCCATGAAGAAAATCCGCAAAGCCGTCCTTCCCGTCGCCGGTCTCGGCACGCGCTTCCTGCCGGCCACCAAGGCCATGCCGAAGGAGATGCTCACCGTGGTCGACCGGCCGGTGGTGCAGCATGTCGTCGACGAGGCGCGGGCTGCCGGCATCGAGCATTTCATCTTCGTCACCGGGCGCGGCAAGGCGGTGATCGAGGACCATTTCGACATCGCGTTCGAGCTGGACCACACCCTGCAGGAGCGCGGCAAGACGGCGGCCTACGAGGAGCTGAAGAAGGACCTGCCCAAGGCCGGCCAGACCAGCTTCACCCGCCAGCAGGCCCCCCTCGGCCTCGGCCACGCCGTCTGGTGCGCCCGCGAGATCGTCGGCGACGAGCCCTTCGCGGTGCTGCTGCCCGACATGCTCAGCCCCGGCTGCATGGGCCAGATGCTGGCGGCCTACGAGGAGCACGGCGGCAACGTCATCGCGGTGGAGGAGGTGAAGCCGGAGGAGACGCACCAATACGGCATCGTCTCCGTCGGCGAGACGTTCGGCCAGACCTTCGAGATCACCGGCATGGTCGAGAAGCCGAAGCAGGGCACCGCGCCCTCGAATTTCATCATCTCCGGCCGCTACATCCTGCAGCCCGAGGTCTTTTCGATCCTGGAGCACGGCAAGAAGGGCGCCGGTGGCGAGATCCAGCTCACCGACGCGATGCTCGAGCTGATGGACGCGCAGAAGTTTTTCGGCATGCGCTACGACGGCAAGACCTACGACACCGGCTCGAAGCTCGGCTTCCTCACCGCGAACATCGCCTACGGGTTGCAGCGGCCGGATCTGAAGGATGCGCTGACGGCGGAGATCCGGGCGCTGCTCGGCGAGGGCTGAAGGTACACGCGCGGCCTGAGCGCACCCCCTCGCCCCGCTTGCAGGGAGAGGGCCGCGACGACCTCGTCGTCGGCGGGGCAAGGCGGCAGCCGAAGGTGAGGGGTCGCCGCCGGAGGAGTCTCGTTCGGAGCCGCCCCCTCACCCCCGCTTCGGCTTCGCCTCCGCTTGCCGTGGACCCGACGAGGGGCCACGGCCCTCTCCCCGCGTGCGGGGAGAGGGTGGGCGTCGCGGTTCCTAGAACAGCCCGTCGATCTGGCCCTTCTCGTCGAGCCGGATCGTGTCCGCGGCCGGGACCTTGGGCAGGCCCGGCATGGTCATGATCTCTCCGCAGATCACCACCACGAAGCCGGCGCCGGCCGAAAGGCGGACGTCGCGCACCGCGATGACGTGGTCGGAGGGAGCGCCGATCAGGGTCGGGTCGGTGGAGAACGAGTACTGCGTCTTGGCCATGCAGACCGGCAGGTTGCCGTAGCCGTCCTTCTCGAAGCCGGCGAGCTTGGTCGCCGCCTTCGCATCGATCGAGATGCCGGACGCGCCGTAGAGCTTGGTCGCGATCGCCTTGACCTTGTCGGACAGCTTGCCCTCGAGCTCGTAGGCGAAGGTCAGCGGCTTCGCCTCGCCCTCGGCGAGCTTGACGACGGCGTTGGCGAGCTCTTCCGCGCCGGCGCCACCGTCAGCCCAGTGCTTGCAGGTGATGGCTTCCACGTCGAGCTTGTCGCGGCACAGCTCCTTCAGCTTGGCGTGCTCGGCATCGGTGTCCTGGAAGAAATGGTTCACGCCCACCACCACGGGCAGGCCGAAGCTGCGCATGTTGGTCACGTGCCGGGCGAGGTTGGCGAAGCCTTTCTCCAGGGCCTCGATGTTCTCCCCGGCGAGTTCCTTCTTGTTGACGCCGCCATGCATCTTGAGGGCGCGGATCGTCGCGACGATCACCACCGCGGACGGGACGAGGCCGGTCTGGCGGCACTTGATGTCGATGAACTTTTCCGCGCCGAGGTCGGCGCCGAAGCCGGCTTCGGTCACGACGTAGTCGCCGAGCTTCAGGCCGGTCTGCGTCGCGATCACCGAGTTGCAGCCATGGGCGATGTTGGCGAAGGGTCCGCCATGGATCAGGGCCGGGTTGCCCTCGAGCGTCTGAACGATGTTGGGCTGCAGGGCGTCCTTCAGGAGCACGGTCATCGCGCCCGTGGCCTTCACGTCCTTGAGGGTGACGGGCTTGCGGTCGCGGGTGTCGGCGATGACGATCTTGCCGAGGCGCTCCTCGAGGTCGGCGAGGTCCTTGGCGAGGCAGAACACCGCCATGACCTCGGAGGCCACGGTGATGTCGAAGCCGTCCTCGCGCGGGAAGCCGTTGGCGACGCCGCCGAGCGACTGGTTGATGGCGCGAAGCGCCCGGTCGTTCATGTCGACCACGCGGCGCCAGTGGATGCGGCGCACGTCGATGTTGAGCTCGTTCGCCCAGTAGACGTGGTTGTCGATCAGCGCGGCGGCGAGCGAGTGCGCCGAGGTGATGGCGTGGAAGTCGCCGGTGAAGTGCAGGTTGATCTGCTCCATCGGCACGACCTGCGCCTTGCCGCCGCCGGCCGCCCCGCCCTTCATGCCGAAGCAGGGGCCGAGCGAGGGCTCGCGGATACAAATCACGGCCTTCTTGCCGATGCGGTTGAGCGCGTCGCCGAGGCCCACCGTCGTGGTGGTCTTGCCCTCGCCCGCCGGGGTCGGCGAGATCGCGGTGACGAGCACGAGCTTGCCGTTCGGCTTGTCGCCGAGCGACTTGATGAAGCCGTGATCGATCTTGGCGATGTGCTTGCCGTAGTTCTGAAGCGCGTCCTCCGGAATGCCGACCTTGGCCGCGACCTCCGCGATGGGCTTCAGCGTCGCCGCGCGGGCGATCTCGATGTCTGAGGGCATATCCTCTCCTTCGTTCTTTTTTGGGTTTGGGCGTCGCTGCAATTTCTTGGGCCGGGCACGCGGGCGCACGCGGCCGGATCGTGAAATGCTCAACTGCCGAGATAAGGCGTTCTGCGCGTTGTGGTCGAGTGGGCTGAGAAAAGCGTCTCGGATTTTTTGGAGGTTTGGGCCAAATTTTGTTTGATACCAGCGGCCGTAAGCTTCGGCTCTGACAAGCCGTCGGCCGTTGGCCAGCGCGAATGCGCGTCGCCGCGCGTGCGGCGGACATCCCTGACGGCGTCAGCCGTAAGGGCCACTGGTAAGAGAGCGCCGTTCACGCCACCGCCCGGATCACCGCCCGCGTCTTCTCCACCAGTTCACCGATCTGATCCTCGCTCACGATCAGCGCCGGGCAGAGCGTCAGCGTATCGCCCGAGACCCGGACGACGAGGTCGTGCCGGTGAAACGCCTCGACCATGGCGTCGTAGCCCCGCGCGCCGGGCGCGTCGGGCCGGGGCGCGAGGTCGATGCCGGCGGCGAGGCCGAGGGTGCGGATGTCGAGCACGTTCGGCTCGCCGCGCAGGCTCATCACGGCGTCGGCGAAGACAGGCTCCAGAGTGCGGGCGCGCGCGAACAGGCCCTCGTCCCGGTAGAGATCGAGCGCGGCGAGGCCGGCGGCGCAGGCGAGGGGGTGGCCGGAATAGGTGTAGCCGTGAAACAGCTCGATCGCCCGCTCGGGTCCCGTCATCAGCGCGGCGTGGATGCCCTCCCGCACGATCACCCCGCCGAGCGGCACCGCGCCGGCGGTCACGCCCTTGGCGAAGCAGATCATGTCCGGCGTGACGCCGTAGCGCTCGGCCGCGAAGGCGAAGCCGAGACGCCCGAACCCGGTGATGACCTCGTCGAAGATCAGCAGGATGCCGTGCCGGTCGCAGATGTTTCGCAGTGTCTGTAGGTAGCCTTTTGGCGGCGGCAGCACGCCGGTGGAGCCGGCCATCGGTTCGACGATGACGGCGCAGAGCGTGGAGGCGTCGTGCAGGGCGACGATGCGCTCCAGTTCGTCGGCTAAATGGCCACCCCAATCGGGCTCGCCCTTGGAAAACGCCTGCCGTTCGCGGTCGTAGGTATGCGGCAGGTGGTCGACGCCCGAGAGGCCGTGGCCGAAGACCTTGCGGTTTCCGGCGAGGCCGCCGACCGAAATCCCGCCGAAGCCGACGCCGTGATAGCCGCGCTCGCGCCCGACGAACCGCGTGCGGCCGCCCTCCCCCGTGGCATGGCGATAGGCCAGCGCGATCTTCAGCGCGGTGTCGACGGCCTCGGAGCCCGAGTTGCAGAAGAAGACGTGGTCGAGATCCCCCGGCGCCAGCGCCGCGATCCGTGCGGCCAGCGCGAAGGCGCCCTCGTGCCCGAACTGGAACGGCGGCGCATAGTCGAGCTGCGCCGCCTGGGCCTGGATCGCCGCCACGATCGGCTCGCGGTTGTGCCCGGCATTGCAGCACCACAGCCCCGAGATGCCGTCGAGCAGGGTGCGCCCATCGGGCGTGCGGTAATGCATGCCCTCCGCGCTCGCGATCAGGCGCGGATCGCGCTTGGCGGCGCGATTGGCGGTGAAGGGCATCCACCAGGCGTCGCGGTCGTTGCGGGGAGCGTCCATGGTGCCTCAGCCCGTCATAGCGCTGGCCGTGAAACCAGCCTTGTCCAGCGCCTGCGCAATCTCGAGACTCCGCGCGCGGGTCGTCGCCGTCACCCGGCGGCGCTCCAGGTCGACGGCGACCTCGGCGTCGGGGTCGAGCCGGCAAATGGTCTTGCGGACGGACTCCGCGCAGCCGCCGCAGGTCATGCCCTCGACGTTCAGGATCAGTTCGGTGCGGTCCATGGCGCGCCTCTCGTTTAGCCCGAGACTCGGTGTCGGCAGACTCATGTCGGTGCGGTCGAGCGCAGGGCAAGCGCCGCGCAGGGACCGGGCCTGCGCCGCCACCGCAGTTGCCGCGGGGGAAGCGCCTCGCTACCTAGACGCCGACCGGTCGCCGTCTGCGCGCGACCCCGCCTCCCTCCGGAGCCCTCCGTGGAGCTTCTCAAGCTCGCCGCCCTCGACACCGAGGATCTCGCCGTCGTCTCGGCGCATCTGCAGGATGCGATCCTGCGCGCGGACGACCTCGCCTGGCTACCGGGCGAGCATCGCTTCGTGCTGGTGGCCCGCCGTTTCGACCGCTCCACCGCCCCCGGCAAAGCGCCGCGCCGCCGGCTCGTCGGCGTGCATTTCGAGCGGGTGATGAGCGTGAAGGCCAAGGGGCTCAAAAACATGGGCATCGTGCCGGGCCAGACATCCGACGAGATCCTGAGCCTGCTCGCCGTCACCTTCGAGCCCGGCGAGGCGCCGTCCGGCACCGCCACCCTCGTCTTCGCCGACGGCATCGCGGTCCGGCTCGACGTCGAGTGCATCGAGGTCCGCATGAAGGATCTCGGGCCCGTCTGGGAAGCCGAGGGCCGTCCCGACCACGACGCCGAACAGGCCGGCCAGGCCGTGCTGCAGGGCCAGACCCGAGACATCACCTCATGATCCGCCTCGACAGCCGCGACCCGTCCTTCGCCGAGGGCTTTGCCCGCCTCCTCAGCGTGAAGCGCGAGATATCCGAAGACGTCGACGAGACCGTGCGCGGCATCATCGCCGGCGTGGTCTCGGGCGGCGACGCGGCGCTCGTCGACTACACCCGCCGCTTCGACCGGCTCGGCGACGACTTCTCGGAGGCTTCGCTGCGCTTCACCGCCGAGGAGGTCGAGGCCGCGCTGGCGCAGTGCCCGGCCGAGCAGCTCACGGCGTTGCGCCTCGCCGCCGAGCGGATCGAGACCTATCACCGCCTGCAGATCCCGAAGGACCACCTCGCCACCGACGATCTCGGCGTCACCGCGGGCTGGCGCTGGACGGCGCTCGAATCCGTCGGGCTCTACGTGCCGGGCGGCACCGCGAGCTACCCCTCCTCCGTGCTGATGAACGCCGTGCCCGCCCGCGTCGCCGGCGTGCCGCGCGTCGCCATGGTCGTGCCGACGCCGGACGGACGGCTCAACCCGCTGGTGCTGGCCGCCGCCCACATCTCCGGCGTCACCGAGATCTTTCGCGTCGGCGGCGCGCAGGCGGTGGCGGCCTTGGCCTATGGCACCGCGAGCATCGCGCCCGTCGCCAAGATCGTCGGGCCGGGCAACGCCTATGTCGCGGCGGCCAAGCGCCGGGTGTTCGGCCAGGTCGGCATCGACATGATCGCCGGCCCCTCCGAGGTGCTGATCCTCGCCGACCACCACGCCAACCCCGATTGGATCGCCGCCGACCTGCTCGCCCAGGCCGAGCACGACGAGGCGGCGCAGGCCATCCTCATCACCACCTCGGATGCGCTGGCGGAGCAGGTCGAGCAGGCCGTCGAGCGCGCGCTCACCACGTTGTCCCGCGAAAAGATCGCGCGGGCGAGCTGGCGCGATTACGGCGCGATCATCCGCGTCGCGGATTTCGACGAGGCCGTGCCGCTGGTCGACCGGCTCGCCCCCGAGCATCTCGAGATCGAGACCGAGGACGCCGAAGCCCTCTCGCAGAAGATCCGGAATGCCGGCGCGATCTTCCTCGGTTCGCACACGCCCGAGGCGATCGGCGATTACGTCGGCGGCCCGAACCACGTGCTGCCCACCGCCCGCTCGGCCCGATTCTCGTCGGGTCTCTCGGTGCTCGACTTCATGAAGCGCACCTCGATCCTGCGCTGCGATCCGGCGGCGCTCCGGGCGCTGGGACCGGCGGCGATCGCGCTGGGGCGCTCGGAAGGCCTCGACGGGCACGCCCGCTCGGTCGCGATCCGGCTGAACCTCTGATAGGCGTGTCCGAACGCGGGACGTGATGGAAGGCGACGGCGGGATGGCGGCCGAAGCGGACAAGGCGACAGACAAAGAGACCTCGAGTCACCGCCTCGTCGCGGTGAGCCTCGACGAGGCCTCGATCAGTCGCGGCAATCCCGACCAGGAACACGAGCGCGCCATCGCGATCTTCGACATCCTGGAGGACAACTCCTTCACGATTCCGGGGCGCGACCAGGGCCCCTACGGCCTCGTGATCGGGCTCGTGGAGAACAAGCTGTCCTTCGCGATCTCCACCGAGGGCGGCGAGCCGGTGATGACGCACCTGCTCTCGCTCTCGCCGTTCCGGCGGGTGATCCGCGACTACGAAATGGTCTGCGAGAGCTATTACAGCGCCATCCGCACCGCCTCCCCCAGCCAGATCGAGGCGATCGACATGGGCCGGCGCGGCCTGCACAACGAGGCCTCGGAACTCCTGAAGCAGCGCCTCGACGGCAAGGTCGACCTCGACCACCAGACCGCGCGGCGGCTGTTCACCCTGGTCTTCGCCTTGCATTGGAAGGGCTGATGAGCGCGCGGCGCGCGTCCTGAGGATTCCGGCATGGCGGACGAGGCTCCCCCCGGAGGCCCGGCGAAGAAACGGCGGGTCCAGGCCGTGCTGTTCATGTGCAACTTCAACGCCGTACGCTCCCCGGCGGCGGAGGCCATCGCCCGGCACTATTTCGGAAAATCGATCTACGTGCAGTCGGCCGGCGTGCGCACGGGCGAGCCGCGCGATCCGTTCATGGTGGCGGCGCTGGACGAGATCGGCATCGACGCCTCGCGCCACAAGCCGCGCACCATCGAGGAGCTGGAGGAGTGGGAGGGCCTGAACTTCGACCTCATCGTCACCCTCTCCCCGGAAGCCCACCACAAGGCCATCGCCCTCACGCACACGCTCGCCGCCGACGTCGAATACTGGCCGACCCCCGACCCGACGCTGAACCAGGACGGCACCCGCGAACAGCGCCTCGACGGCTATCGCGACGTGCGGGACGGGCTGACCTACCGGATCAAGATGCGGTTGAAGCAGTGAGACCCGCGTGCGGCGAGGATTGCCGCCCTGAAAAATCCGCTACGCCGCGATTCGCGGCAGGCGCCGGATCGACGTGACCGCCCCAAAGCTCTTCTCGGCGATCCGCGCGACCGCCTCGCGCAGCGGCTCGACGGCGACCGTCATGTGATGGCCGTTGGCGTGGATGAGGCGGTCGGCGTCGAGCATCAAGCCGACATGGCCCTTCCAGAACACGAGGTCGCCGCGCAGCAGCCCGTCGAGGCCGGGGGGAAGCGCTTCGCCCAGAGCCGCCTCCTGCATGTCGGTGTCGCGGGGGCAAGCGATGCCGGCCATCAGCAGGGAGAGCTGCACGAGGCCCGAGCAATCGAGCCCGAGGCTGGTGCGGCCGCCCCAGAGATAGGGCGTGCCGGCGAGGCGCTCGGCTGTGCCGCAGAAGTCGGGTCTTCGGTGTCCCACATCCTCGGCATGCGCCGCGAACAGGTAGGCACCCGGGCCGATCCGCAGGAAATCGCCCTCGCATTCGTGCGCTGTCACGCTGGCGCCGAGGCTGAGGTAGCCGCCGTTCGGCCGCTTCATGTTCGGCTCGGGGTAGAGGAAGCTGCGCAAAGCCGTGACCCGGTGGGTCGGGGCCGGATCGGCCGGGCCGAGGGCGCCCTCGGGCACGTAGCCGACATAGCCATCGAGGCCGAGCTGCACGAAGGCGAAGCCGTCCACCACGTCGTAGAACGTGACCGGCTCGCCCATGATCGCCTCGGTGTCGAGCCCGGCCTCGGAGCGGGGCGTGCGGCGCAGCGG